>JACQJP010000051.1 GCA_016204975.1 Elusimicrobiota bacterium | reverse complement strand
GGGTTGGCCTTGGACAGCCGCGATCCGGTCATTTTCGATCCGGAGTTGACCGTGCTGCGCTTGAGGAGCCGCCAGACGGGCAAGACGGTGGCGATTTTGGGGAACTGGGCCTGCCATCCGGAAGTCCTGGGTCGGGAGAACCGTGAGTTGACCGCAGACTACCCGGGCGCATGGTGTCGTGTGATGGAAGAACGCCACGGGGGCACGGCGATTTTTTTCTCCGGAGCGATCGGCGGACTTTTGACCCCGGATAGGGATTTCTCCCGGGACGGTTTCGCGGAGGCGGAGAGGATCGGCAAGAAGCTGGCCCAAGAGAGTTTAGAGGCCCTTAAGCAGGCCGGCCCGTATCGTGGAGCTTCCCGG
Source organism: Elusimicrobiota bacterium (assembly GCA_016204975.1). Classification (GTDB taxonomy): domain Bacteria; phylum Elusimicrobiota; class Elusimicrobia; order JACQJP01; family JACQJP01; genus JACQJP01. The sequence continues at coordinate 25,824 of JACQJP010000051.1, read as the reverse complement.
GTGGACTTCAGGGTTCAGGAGCTCTCGGTACCCATTGAAAACTCCCGCTACCTTTTGGCCTTGCCGCTTCTCGCCCGCTACCGGCCTATCTATCGGCCGGATGGTCGCCGATTTTCCTGGTTTGGGAAATACTGGTTCTGGATTCGTCATCGCTGGCTGGGAGCCGTGGAGGCCCGGAGGCTTCCCCGGGTGCGTTCGGAGGTGGCTTGGGCCCGGGTGGGGCCCGCGGAGTTTTTGTTTGTTCCGGGGGAGCTCTTCCCGGAGCTGGCGGTGGGCGGCTTTGACGGGAGGTTGCGCTTTGGATATCCGCTCCTGTCCCCCTTAAACCCCAATCCCCCGGACCTGGCCCAGGCTCCCGGCGGGCCGTACCTAAAGAGTTTGTTTCGAAGGGAATACCGGTTCTTGATCGGGCTGGCCAACGATGAGCTGGGTTATATCGTTCCCCGGTACGATTTTAAAATCAATCCGGACAGCCCCACCTTGAGTCCCCGACCTCCAGGACACCACTACGAAGAGACCAACTCCATCGGACCATCCGCCACGGACCTTATTTTGGAGGCGGCGCAGAATCTCCTGCGGGCTATCCCTTAAATAGGATCAGCCAAGTCCAGTTGGTGAGGGCATGTGTGAGCGCGGAGGCGGTGAGGCACCGCGTCTTTTGGTAGACCCGGCCGTAGGCCAGCCCGGCCAGGGTGGCCAGGAGGAGGTAGCGGAGGTTGGGTGCGGGGGGGTTGTTGAGATGGGTGAGCCCAAAAATGCAGGAGGCGAGGAGCCAGCCTCGGTGCAACCCCAGGCGAAACTCCAGGTAGTTTTGAAGGATGCCCCTGAATAGAAATTCCTCCGGAATCGCCACCAAAACGTAGATCCCCAGGAGGGCCAGCAGGGACTCCGGTAGACTCTGCCGGGTAAGCTCCAGATGCGTAAAGTCCAGCAGGAGGCTCAGGGGAGCCAGGGAGAGGGCCAGCAGGAGATAAAATTTTACAACCAGACCCAGATCGGAGAGCTTCCAGTTAAAGTGAAAACCAACCCGCTCGATTTTCCAGATGTAGAGCAGCAGAAAAAGCCCCAGATCCAGAGCCAGAAATCTGACTAAATTCACCTGGATCTTTTGATCCGGTGGAACCTGTAATTGGGGCAGCCAATTCATCTCCATGGGCAGCCAGAACCACAGGAGGGTGAGCGAAAATAGGAAAAGTCTCAGCCTCGGTCTTTCTGCGCGAACCGCGATGAAAGAGAAGACGGCGGGTGCGGAAAGATACAGCGCGATTTTCGAGAGAGGCGCCAGGACGCCTTGAATAAGAGCGGGTCCTGGAGTCGGATCGGATCCTTCAAAGGAGGGCGGGCAGGCTACCCAGGCCAGTCCCACCAAAAGCGCCACGAATCCCAGAAGGCCCCTCCAATCCTGAAGGTATCGAGCGGTGAGAATTTCCCAGGCTTGAGGAACGGAGAGGGAGAAGTATAAAAGCAGGGGAAGAAAAAGGGCCAGGTAGACTTGGTATGGAGAGAGAAGGAAGGAGGGAAGATGGTTGGCAAAGTGATCCGCATAGAGGTTTGCGAGTAGGATGAAGCCAAAGGTGATCCATTCTCCGCGGTTCATGCGATCGGCTCGGGCAGTGTACTAAATTTGGTAACATGGGACGCGTGGTGCGGGAGATTTAACCATGGGGGATTACCGCATGGCCTGGGTGACGGTTCCTGACCGCAAGGTGGCTCGTAAGATTGCGGATCATCTCTTAAAGAAACGTCTGGCGGCTTGTGTCAGCATCGTCGGGAACTTGAGCTCTTCTTATTGGTGGCAGGGCCGCCTCGAGCGTTCTAGGGAGCTGCTGCTCATGGTGAAGACCATGCGTTCCAAGACCTCCGCCTTGATTGCGGAGGTGCGCCGGATCCATCCCTACCGCGTGGCGGAGGTTTTGTTGACCCCTATCGAGTCCGGCAACCCCTCCTATCTGCGATGGATTGGGGAGTCTCTAAAAAAGAGGTAAGAAGCCGTGTCCGCGCCCGCCGAAAAACCTGCAATCTATAAAGTCCGGGTCAGCCGGATTCTTCAGGAAACCCCGTCGGTGAGAACCTTCCGGCTCGCCTTTCCGGCAGGAACCGATTTCAGTTTTATTCCAGGCCAGTTTGTCATGCTGCATTTCCCGGATGACCCCAAGTTGGCCCGGTCCTATTCCATTGCCTCCTCTCCCCTGCAGAAGGGCTACCTGGATGTGGCCTTAAACGAGGTGGGACGGTTTACCAAGCGGCTCTTCCAGCTTCGGGGTGGGGAAGAGCTGATCGCCAGAGGACCCTTGGGGAAGTTCATTTATAAAGAGGATATCCCGCACGCGGTGACCATCTCGGGAGGCACAGGCAGCACTCCCTTTATGAGTTTTTTGCGTTACGTGGCCGATCGCGGCCTGCCCAATCGCGTCACCTTTCTCTACTCAGCCAAGACCCCCGATGAGATTATCTACCGCAGCGAGCTGGAGGAGCTCTCCCGGCGCCCTAACTTTCGAATTTATTTCACGATCACCCGTCCCCGCGAGATGCCCCCGGGGGAGAGTTGGAGCGGGCCTACGGGGAGGATCAATATGGATGTGATCCGCGGCCAGGTTCCGGATTTTTCCGAGGCGGTGTACTTTTTTTGCGGCCCGGGCGCTCTTATCCATGATCTTTCTGCGGCGCTGTCTGCAAACCATGTTCGCAAGGAAAACATCCGCTTTGAGAAATGGGGTGATTACTAGCCCTTCCTTGATATTGGCCTCCGCTTCCCCCCAGCGCAAAAGGCTCCTCCGTCGTTTGGGGGTTCCCTTCCGGGTCATTCCCAGCGGTGTTGTGGAAACGAATCCCGGCCTTTCGGCGAAGGATTTGGCGCGTCGGCTGGCCGTTCGGAAGGTGCGGGCGGTGGCCGGGCGCTTTCCGCATCGATGGGTTCTGGGGGCGGACACGGTGGTCGCCTGCCGGGGAAAAATCTTCGGGAAGCCACGCAGCATTTCAGGGGCCTTTCGGATTCTGAAGAGTTTGAACGGCCGGCGGCACCGGGTCTATACCGGGGTGGCTTTGTGGAGCGCAGAGGCGCGCAGGATGCTCAGCGCGGTGGAGGTTTCGCATGTTTTGGCCAGGACCCTGCCGGCCGTGGAACTCTGGAAACTGGCCGGGAAAAATCTGGATAAATCCGGGGCCTATGGCATACAGTCTACCCGAGACCGTTGGATTGCCAAGGTGGTCGGTCCGGTAGACAATGTGATTGGGTTGCCTTTAAAGACGGTGAGAACCCTTCTTCGAAAATCCGGCTTTCCCTTGCGCCGATTTTCCGGAAGCGCCGGACGTTGAGTTTTTCCTCATGGCCTGGAACTACCGCACCATTATAGAGCCCTTCAAGATCAAGTCGGTGGAGCCGCTGCCCTTTCTTTCCAGGGGGCAGCGCCAGAGGGCTTTGGAGCGGGCCGGATGGAATCTCTTCCATCTTCCGGCTTCGAGGGTTTTACTGGATCTTTTGACCGATAGCGGCACCAACGCCATGTCCGGCATGCAGTGGGCCGGGATGATGCAGGCCGATGAGTCCTATGCGGGGGCCAGGAGTTTTTTTAGATTGGAAAAGGCGGTCCGGGAACTGACCGGTTTCCGGTATGTCATTCCGGTGCATCAGGGCCGGGCGGCGGAGCGCATCCTTTTTTCCTTTTTGGGAGGCCGGGGAAAAATAGTCCTCTCCAACACCTTGTTTGATACGACGCGAGCCAATATCGAGTTTTCCGGAGCCCGCGCAGTGGATCTGCCGATTCGTGAAGCCTTGGATTTTGATTCCCCCTATCCTTTTAAGGGCAATCTGGATCTGCAGGCCTTCCGGCAGTGGATTCGCCGCCATGGGGCTTCCCGCCTGCTTTGCGTAGTGACCCTGACCAACAATTCCTTGGGAGGACAGCCCGTTTCCCTGCAAAACCTGAAAGGCATCCGCGCCCTCTGCCGCAGGCACGGGATTGCCTTGTTTTTGGACGCGGCGCGCTTTGCGGAGAATGCCTATCTGATCAAGCTCAGGGAGCGCGGACAGCAGAGGCGTACCTCTCGGGAGATCGCCCGGCAGATGTTTCGCTTGGCGGACGGATGTTTGGTGAGCGGCAAGAAAGACGGGCTGGTCAATATGGGCGGATTTTTAGCCCTTCACAATCCCCAATGGGCTCAGCAGGCGAGAAACATGCTGATTCTGACCGAGGGTTTTCCCACCTACGGAGGGCTGGCGGGCCGGGACCTGGAAGCCCTGGCCCAGGGGTTGGAAGAGGTGTTGGACGAGGAGTATTTGAAATACCGCATCCGATCCATCGAGTATTTGGGCATGGGGCTTTTGCGCGCCGGGATCCCCATTCTTCGTCCCACCGGGGGGCACGCGGTATATGTGGATGCGGGGCGCTTGCTGCCTCAGATTCCCCGGCACCGGTTTCCGGCCCAGGCCCTGGCCTGCCATCTCTATCTGGAAGGGGGGATTCGCGCGGTGGAGATTGGGAGCCTCATGTTTGGCCGCAAGGCCCGTGCGGAGCTTTTGCGCTTGGCGATCCCCCGCAGGGTCTATACCCAAAGCCATATGGATTATGTCATTGAGGTTTTCTCCAGAATCCATAGGAAGATCCACCGGATCCGTGGGCTTAGAATTCTGGAGGCTCCCCGCGTGCTGCGCCACTTCAGCGCGCGGCTGCGCTGGGTTTGAACTCCCGCCGCCGGACATTCGCTTTTTCATGGCTGAAAATCTTTTAGAACTCAAGCGATGCTTTCCGGAGAACCGCCTGTTGCTGGGGCCGGTGGATCTTTTGACCTACGGCTATGACTCCGCTTTGGACCGCGCGCTTCCGGAGGCGGTGGTTTTGGCGGAGTCTGCGCAGGAGGTGCGGGAGGTGGTGCGCTTCTGCCTGCGTCACAATCTTCCCTATGTCGCCCGCGGAGCGGGCACCAATCTTTCCGGAGGGTGCATTCCTTCGCGGGGAGGGGTCGTCCTTTCCACAGCCAAGATGGCTCGCATCCTGGAGATCGAACCGTCCAAGAGGTATGCCGTCGTAGAGCCCGGTGCCGTCAATCTGCATCTTCAGAAGGCATTGGAGCCGTATGGTTTTTACTACGCCCCCGATCCTGCCAGCTTCCGTGTCTGTACCCTGGGGGGAAATGTCGCTGAGAACGCGGGGGGGCCGCGATGTTTAAAGTACGGGGTTACCTCCCAGCATGTGCTGGGGCTGGAGGCCGTCCTGCCGGATGGGGAGATATACCGCCTGAACCGCGAGGATTCCGGACCCGATTTGACGGGACTTTTGGTGGGTTCGGAGGGGACCCTGGGAGTGGTCACCAAGATCTGGTTGCAGATTTTAGAGCGCCCGGCCTGCGTGCGAACCATGCTGGCCGGCTTCTCCGGCGTCGATTCAGCCATCCAATCCGTCAGCCGGGTTATCGCCTCGGGGATTGTGCCCCGCACCCTGGAGGCGATGGACCAGCTCACCGTCCGAGCGGTGGAGGAGTTTTCCCCGGCGGGGTACCCGGTAGAGGCGGCGGCGGTCCTTTTGGTGGAGGTGGATGGAACTGAGGAAGAAACGCTCCAGGAGGCGGAAAAAATCGAGCGGATTTGCCGGGCGCAGGGAGCCTTTCATTTTGTTTTGGCCCAAACGGAGGAGGAGTGTGAAAGGCTTTGGGAGGGGCGGCGGGGGGCCTATGCGGCCATGGCCCGTTTGGCTCCCAATGTGTTGGTGGAGGATGGGGTTGTTCCCAGAAACAGGCTTCCGGAGGTCCTGGCCCGCGTTCAGGAGATTGCCGCCAGATACCGGATTCGAGTGGGGCTGCTTTTTCATGCCGGGGATGGGAACCTCCATCCCAATATCATATTCGATGAAAGGAACGCCGAGGAAACCCAACGGGTCAAGCTTGCGGGTTATGAGATACTAAAGGCCTGTGTGGAGCTGGGAGGCTCCATCAGCGGGGAGCATGGCATCGGCTCGGATAAACGGGAGGCCATGCGTTGGCTTTTTTCATCGGCTACCTTGAATGTTTTTCGGCGGGTCAAGGAGACCTTCGACCCCCGGAACTTGGCCAATCCCGATAAGATTCTTCCCCTGCCGGATGGGAAGGCGTCCGGCGTAAGCCGACCACATGGGGAGGCCGCGGAAAGGCTTTTTCAGGGTTTGAGGGAGGCGGCCTCGCAGGGGCGCCGCGTCTCAATTCGTGGGTTTGGCAGTCGGCTGCCTTCCACACCGTCTCCGGAGGCTCCCAGCGTGCCGGCACCCTTCGCAGAGCTCCGGGCACCCGCCGGGGAGCCGGAGGCTCCCAGCGTGCTGGAGACGCGCTCTCTGGATCGGGTTCTGGATTGGGACAGGGAAAATTATACGGTGAGGGTGGAGGCGGGAATCTCAGTCGCGAGCTTGCGGGAGATTTTGGCTGCAGAAAACTATTTTACCGCGCTGGCCGGGGCAGGGAGCCTGGGGGGGCTCATTGCGACCAAGGCGGTGCCGGAAATCCGGGATCAAATTCTGGGGATGCGTGTGGCCCTGGGCACCGGAGAGATTCTGGAGTTGGGGGGAAAGGTCGTCAAAAACGTGGCAGGGTACGATCTCGCCAAGATATTTTACGGTTCTTGGGGATGGTATGGGTTGATTTTGGAGGTGATCTTGAAACTTTATCCTCGTCCTATTTCGGTCGCGCCGGCTAAAAATCAGGTTCCATTTTCTCCCCACCTCTGGCACCGGCGCCTGAAAGCCGCGCTCGACCCCGCCGGGATTTTTTCCCTTCCCCGATGATTCCTCCTCTCTATGACGCGGTTTCCCAGTGCAACCGCTGCGGCTACTGCCTGCAAGCTTGCCCCACCTATGTATTGACCGGAAGGGAGGCCTTTTCAGGACGTGGAAGAAACCAGATCTTCCGGATGATGCTGGAGGGAAGACTTCCGGACCCCCGGCAGGCGCAGGAGGCCCTCTCCAGCTGCCTTCTTTGCGGGGCCTGCACCTCGGTCTGTTTCGCCCATGTGCCCACGGCGGCTTTTGTCTTGGAGGGGCGTCGGAGGATTTCCGGGCAGAGAGGATCTCTTTGGGTGCGCTGGCTGTTTTATCTATTGGAGGAAAGAAATAGGACCTTTCGGTGGTTTCTCAGAGGCGCTTATTTTTTGAAGAGGCTGGGGTTGAGCCGCTTATTGTCGCGCCTCGGGGTATTTCGGGTCTTGGGTTGGAAGGCGATAGAGAAAGCGGAGGAGCATATCGGAGAGGTACCCCTGCAATTTCTCTCTGAGATTCTTCCCGCCTGCTCCATGCACCCGGAGTCCGACTCCGACGGCGCGGGGTGTGCTCCCCGCTACTACTTCGCCGCCTGCGGCTCCAACTATCTTTATCCTTCAGTCGGTTTGGCTACCTGGCGGCTCCTGCGGCCAGGGGAGGGAGTCCTGCGCTACGCTTCTCACGGGTGCTGCGGGCTTCTGGAACACCACTACGGCCGCCTGGATCGCGCCCAAGAGCTGGCAAAAAGCAATATTCAGTTTTTTGAGGGAAGGGCGGCTCTTGTGGCGGATTGCTCCTCCTGTGCGGCGTATCTGAAGTCTTATCCCCAGCTTCTTGGGCAGGAGCCGGACTGGGCAGCGCGGGCGCAGGATTTTTCCTCGCGCGTCAAGGATGTGCTGGAGATTTTGCCCCTTGAGGAAAGGGCGCGTAGCTCGCGTCTTGGGGATAGGCGGCGGGAGAGGGTCACCTATCATGACTCCTGCCGCGCGCGCCACGGCCAGGGCATATGGAAGAGACCCCGGGAGCTGCTTCAGGGCTTGCCGGGCGTGGAGTTTGTGGAGCTGACGGAACCCGAGTGGTGCTGCGGCGGAGCGGGGACCTATGCCTTTGTGGAGCCGGAGCTTTCCGAAGAGATTTTAAGGCGCAAAATGGAGAATGTCCGCAAGACCGCGGCCCGGTGGATTCTGACCAGCTCCACCTCTTGCATCATGCAGCTTCGCTGGGGATGCCGCCGATGGTATCCGGAAGGCAAGGTCCTGCATCTGGTGGAATTCTTGTCCGGCTACGCGGCAGGGGCAGGGATGCTTGGGGACTCCGCAGCGAGACAGGCCAGGTAGTCCGCCAGGCGTTCCTCAATGGCTCGGGGTGTCACGGAGCTTAAGACCTCCGTTCCCATTCCTTCCACCGCAAAGGATCCCATCACCGTTCCATAGATGGCAGCCTGACGTAGGGTTGAGGGGGCCCACGGGTTTGCAGAGGCGGCTAGCTGTCCTAAGAATCCTCCGGCAAAGGCATCGCCGGCTCCCGTCGGATCCTTGGGGGTTTCCAGAGGGTAGGCCGGAAGAGGGTACCAGCGCCCTCGATAGAGGAGGAGGGATCCGTGCTCCCCCTTCTTCAGGATGAGGGCTCGGGGGCCCCAAGATTGGAGCCTTTTTCCGGCTCGGTAAATATTTGACTCCCGACTTAGAAGCATGGCCTCTTCGTCATTTAAAAAGAGAAGGTCCACATGGGCGAGCAACTCCTTCAAGGGCTCCGGCTTGGTATCGATCCAGAGCTGCATGGTGTCCAGGGCGACCAGGCGCCGCGATTGGACTTGAGAGAGCACCTCCATCTGAAGTTCCGGGTCGATGTTGGCCAGAAACAAGACGTCTGCGGTGCGGTGGCTTTCCGGAAGGCGGGGCCTGAAATTTTCAAATACGTTGAGGCAGGTGGAGAGGGTTTTGGCATGGTTGAGATCTTTTCCGAATTTCCCGGACCAGCGGAAGGTTTTGCCCGGCAGGCGCTGGAGACCCTCCAGGTCCACTTGATGCTCCGCCAAGAGCTCCAAGTAGCGGGAAGGAAAATCAGTCCCCACCGCCCCCACCAATTTGACTCGGCTAAAATAGGAAGCGGCCAGCGCAAAATGGACCGCGGAGCCCCCCAGGGCCTCCTGGGTTTTTCCCCACGGGGTCTGGATGCTGTCCAGCGCCACAGAGCCCACCGCGACGATTGTGGGCTGTTCCGTCATGGTCCCCCCTCCCGTTCGGCTAGGAAGCTGCGGATCTCCATCTGGGCCGTTTTTTGCCGCAAAAAGTAGTTGATGGTTTCCAAGGCCATCTCCTGGTGCAGCTGGTTTTGGAATTCCGCCATCTCCTTGAGTAATTTCGGATCCTTCTCATTGGCCGACTTTTTTCCCGGGTGGCGAAGCCGGTAGGCCTGTTGGATTTGGAAGGGGGTGAGGTGCACCGATTGGTAGAGGAGTTGCCGGAGTTTTAAGGCCAACAACGACTCCCGGCGGCGGCGCTCAAACTCCTCCGGGGTCGTTCGGAACCGGTAGCGGACGGTCTGTAGGTAAAGGACTTGATCGAAGCGGGCGTTGCGTTGAAACGCGGGGAAGTTTTGGATATCATAGGCCAGTTCCAAATCGGTAAGCTTCAGCCCCAACTCCCGGGAGCTTTGGGACAGGACCTTCTCCACGATCATGTCCCGTAGGATGTCCTGTTTGATGCGGCCTTCAAACTCCGGAGTCATTTCCTGCCCTTGGTCCCGGATCCGCTCCCCGATGAGGTTGACTCGGCTCAAGAAATCCTGGTAGGGGATTTTGTCTCCATCGATCTCCGCCACGGCTCCGGTGCTGTCGGAGCGGGTGAAAAGATACCCTCCCAGGCCCACAAAGGTTCCGATCAGGAATGTGGTGATGGTGGCCAGAAAGACGGCTTTTCGGTAGCGGGTGAGGAAGGAGATCATCGTCGGAGAGGTGGCGGGGTCACCCCGTTAGACAGCGGCTTCTTGGGGGTGCGTGGAAGCCTTGGGGGATTCCTTTTCGTCGTGGCGCATGATGCAGTTGCCTTCAAAAACGGCGCCCTCCTCGATGGTGAGTTTGGGGGCTTGGATGTCTCCGCAGACCTGTCCGCGATTCAAGATTTCGATGGATTTGGCGGCGGTAATGTTGCCGACCACCTTGCCGCTCACCAAAACCGTCAAGGCGTTGATGTCGCCTTGAATCTGGCCCAGATCTCCCACCACCAGGGTCTGGGCGTCCACAATGGAACCCTCCAGGCGCCCGTCCACGCGGATGGAGCCCTTGGTCCGGATTGTGCCCTGCACGTAGGTCTCGCTGCCGATGGCGGTCAGCATCTTTCCGGTCTCAAGCTTCTCTCCGAGGAATTTCTTCCGCTCGAACATGGGCTACCGCTTCGGGCGCTCTTGCGAGGAGCGCACTAGATCTGCGGCAAGAGCCAGCACCTGAGTGGGTTGGGGGAGGGACTGGAGATCTACAAATTGCATGGGGTCAACGGACTTGCCGGTGTACCATACTTCATAGTGAAGATGGTTGGCGGTGGAGCGCCCGGTATTGCCTGTGGAGGCGATGACCTGTCCCCTGCGCACCCGCTCCCCGGGTTGCACATATATCTTGGCGGTGTGGGCATACAGTGTGGAGAAGCTGTAGCCGTGGTCAATTAAAATCATCCGTCCATAGCCCCCTTCCCATCCTGCGTGGCGGACGACCCCATCCGCCGTGGTCCGGACCTGGGATCCCGGAGAGTTGGAGATATCGATTCCGGAGTGAAACTCGTAGCCCTGCAGGTAGGGGGAAAGCCGGTAGCCGAACTTGGAGGTCAGATGGCCTTGGGTGGGCCAATGGACGGGGGTGGCTCGGGCTAGGTCTCTCTGGTTGACCAAGTGCCAGGCAATCTCCTGGAAGCTGAAGATGCGTCTTTTGGCCTCCTGGGCCAGGGTCTCCAGATGGCGTTTCATATCCGATTGGGGCATCTGGCTCAGACGCCCTTCCAGAACGGCTTGCAGGTCGGCATGGTCCTTTAGGTCGGGCCCCCCTTCCGCCATTGGGGGTTTTTTTTCCACCCACTTCATGCCTAAAAGGGTGCGAACCTGGCGGTCGCTTTCTTTTGCCAGGTCCAGAAAGTCCCTGGATTTACCCACTTCCTGGGCGAAATATTCCACTTTGCTGCGCATCCAGAGGTTTTCGGATTTGGTGATCCAATAGTCGAGCTGTCGGCTGCTGACGATTCCGGCCCAAAAGGTCAGGCCGGTCCACAAGAGGATCATAAAACCCAAGAAAGAGAAGGAAAAGTGGAGATGGTACGCGGGGAGATCGGAGTGGGGAATGATAAAAATGCTGACCTTGCGTTTGAGGGCCCTGCGGAGTTTGCGTAGTAAGGGCATGCCGGGTTCCTCGCTGTAAAACCTCTACATATGTACCATGAGCTTCAGTTGGCTGTCAAGACAATTTTTTGATAGGATGCCTTTCCCCGTGACCGAAATTCCAAAAACCTACGACCCCAAGCAGGTGGAGCCCCGGTGGTATGCCGCCTGGGAGCGGAGCCGCCTCTTTGAAGCTTCCGAGGCCTCCTCGAGGCCCCCCTTTTCCATGGCCATTCCACCTCCCAATATCACCGGATCCCTGCACATGGGCCACGCCCTCAACAATACCCTCCAGGACGTTTTATTGCGTTTTTACCGCCTTCAGGGCTATGAGGGATGTTGGGTCCCCGGCACAGACCATGGGGGGATCGCCACCCAAAACGTCGTTGAGAAGCAGCTTTTGAATGAGGGCCGCAGCCGCACAGACCTGGGCAGGGAAGCGTTTCTCAGGAGGCTGTGGTCTTGGAAGGAGGAATGCGGGGATACGATTCTGCACCAGCTCAAGCGCTTGGGGTGTGCCCTAGACTGGAGCCGGAAGCGCTTCACCCTGGAGGACCCCTGTGCCCAGGCGGTACTGGAGGCTTTTCGGCTCTTCTGGGAGCAGGGTCTTCTTTACAGGGAGCGGCGGATGGTCAATTGGTGCGTCCGTTGCGGCACGGCGCTTTCGGACATCGAGGTGGAGCATGAGGACCGTCAGGATAAGCTTTACTATGTCCGCTACCCTTCCCGCGAGAATCCCGGGGATTTCCTGGTGGTGGCCACGACCCGTCCCGAGACGATCCTGGCGGACATGGCGGTGGCGGTCCATCCTGAGGATGCGCGGTATCAGGGGTGGATCGGACGCAGACTCTTACGTCCGTTAAATCCCGGCGGGAAGGTGAGCGAAATTGCAGTCGTGGCGGACGAGGGGGTGGATCGGGAGTTTGGGACCGGCGCACTCAAAGTGACCCCCGGGCATGATCCCTTGGACTATGAGATCGCCCAGAGGCACAACCTATACGACTTTCTTGAGGTGATCGGCTTGGACGGCAGGATGCGCGAGCATACCGGGCCGCCCTTTGCCGGCAGCGACCGCTTCGAGGCCAGGAGGCTTGCGGAGGCGGCGCTGCGCGAAAAGGACTTGCTGGAAAAGGAGGAGCCCTACCGGCACTCGGTGGGGGTGTGCTACCGTTGCGGGGAGGTCATCGAACCGCTCCTCTCCTACCAGTGGTTTTTGAGGATGGGGGCTTTGATTGCTCCGGCGATCGAGGCGGCGCGTGAAGGCCGCCTGCGCTTTTATCCGGAGTCTTGGAGGCAGCCCTATCTCCAGTGGTTGGAGAACCTGAAGGATTGGTGCCTCTCCCGGCAAATCTGGTGGGGCCACCGCATTCCCGTTTATTACTGCGGCAACTGTCATCAGGACGAGCTTTTTTTCAGGCCGGACCCCAAAAGCGCGTGGAGCCGGCACTCCCCGACCGTAGTCGGGTCCCACAGGACCCCTGCAGGCGTCTATGGCTCCTACCGGGGGATGCGGGAGGCCTTGGGCGCGAAGGCTTATCAGACGGCGCTCCAAGGAGCGGACCGGATGTGGGTCAGGACTCCTCGAGGACCCATGTGCAAGTTGGAGGCGCCTGCGAGGTGTGAGACTTGCTCCGGAACCGAGATCTTTCAGGATCCGGACGTCCTGGACACCTGGTTTTCCTCCGCCCTGTGGCCCTTCTCCATCTGGGGGTGGCCAAAGAGTTCCAGGGCTTTCCAAAAATTCTACCCCACCCATACCTTGGTCACCGGCTATGAGATTCTCTACCTGTGGGTGGCCCGCATGGTTCTGTTTGGGTGTTATTTTCTCAAGCGGGAGCCTTTTGCTCGCGTGTTGATCCATGGGATTGTTCGGGATGCGAAAGGGAAAAAAATGTCCAAGTCTTTGGGAAATGTGGTGGATCCGTTGGAGGTGATTGACCGCTTTGGGGCGGATGCCTTGCGCTTCAGTCTCATCCAGCAGGCGGTTCCCGGCAGGGACATCCAGTGTACGGAGGATTCCTGGGTGGGCGCGCGCAACTTCGCCAACAAACTCTACAATGTCTCCCGTTTCGTCCAGATGCAGCTCTCGGGGGCCAGGCCTGTGGGACCCGACCGGGCCTCGCTCGCTCACTTGGCGGACCGTTGGATCCTCAGCCGCCTCTGCGCCACCCAGCTTCAGGTGGGCCGGTCCTATGGGGAGTGCCGTTTGGATGAGGCGGCGCGCTGTCTATACAGTTTTGTATGGGATGATTTTTGCGACTGGTATGTGGAGTTTGCCAAGCTCCGAACCCCTGCTCCCCTGAGCGTGCTGCTGGAGGTTTTGTCCAGAATCTTTCGGTTGTTGCATCCCATGATGCCTTTTTTGACCGAAGATCTGTGGCACCGTCTCTTTCCTGTCTCGGAGCGGGATTTTCTCTTGAACTCCGCCTGGCCCCGGTCCCTGGAGGATTTTTCGGATCCTGAGGCGGAGCGCCGGATGCAGCATCTTCAGGAGGTCATAGGCGCCATCCGAACGTTGCGCCACCAGATGCGTTTGTCGCCGGTGGCTCCCTTGGAGGCGCACTGTCTGTTTCGGGAGGATTCCTTGGCGGAGCTCTTTGCGGAACATGCCGGAGCGGTGAAAAGGCTGGCGCGTTTGCAGGCGCTCTATCTGCTCAGGGAAGAAAAAAAGCCGCCCCACTGTGCGACCCTCCTCGTTTCAGGGGGGGAGATCTTCGTCCCGTTGGGCGGGCAGATGGATGTGGGCCGGGAGCGGGCACGTCTGGAGGAGAGCCTACAGGCGATGGATCAAGAGGTGGTCCGGCTCGATGCACGGCTCTCCAACCGCTCCTTCCTCGATAAAGCGCCGGCCCGTGAGGTGGAAAAGGTGCGCAGCCGTAAACGGGAGTTGGAGACCCAGCGGCAGGGGATCCTCCGGAGGCTAGCCTCCGTTCAGTGAGGTCTGGACCGCGCGGATGGCCTTGTGCCAAAGAGAGGAGTAAAGATATTTGCCGACTTCCGACAGGGGAATCCACCGAGAACCTTGCGGCGGGCGTGGGCGAGGAGCCTGGGAAATTTTTAGTTCGATTCGGTAGTGCAGGATCTGATGTGGAACCCTTGCCAACAAGCGACCTTGCGGAGCCGGACTGTTGTGCGGAGCTTCCGGGAGCCCCCACTGCCCTTTTAAAATCTTCTCTTTTAGGCCTCTCTGGACGATGAGAACTTTCCCCGGGGAGTGATACCAGAGGCAGTGGAGCCTTAAGGGCCTGGAGAGGGGCAGGCGCCTGCGTTGGATGGGGAGCTTGTCCTGCAGGTTTTCTCGGCGGGCCCGGCAGAAGCCGGAGACCGGGCAGCGGAGGCAGTGGGGATGCGTCGGCAGGCAACAGGTGGCGCCGAGCTCCATGAGGGCTTGATTGAAGTCTCCGGGGCATTGGGGGTCCAGCAGCGCCTCCGCCGAGCGCCAAAGCCGCCGGCGGACCGGAGCCTTTTGGGGATCTTGGGCGATTCCCAAGAGGCGGCAAAGGACGCGCACTGCGTTTGCGTCCAAGACCGGATGGGGTTGCTGGAAGCCCATGGAGAGGATGGCTCCCGCCGTGCTGCGTCCGATGCCGGGCAGTCGCATCGCCTCCCGAAGGTCATTGGGAAATTTTCCCTGGTGGCGATCTCGGAGGATTTGCGAGCTCCGATGGAGGTTTCTGGCGCGGGCATAGTATCCCAGACCGGTCCAGCGGGATAGGGCGGCGGAGAGCGGACTTCGGGCCAGGGACAGGAGGTTTGGAAAGCGCCTCAGAAAGCGCCGGTAGTGCGGCAACACCGTCTGCACTTGGGTCTGTTGCAGCATGATCTCGCTGACCCAGATTTTGTAGGGGTCTTTTGTTTTCCGCCAGGGCAAGTCCCTGCGATGCCGGCGGTACCACGCGAGCAGCTTTTTTCGAAATTGTCGTTTCATCATTCCATTCGTAAACCGGACTTTTGCAAAATGGAATCTAGGGGGTCTGTCCAGGGTTGCCTTCCGAAAAGCGCTCACCATTTGCGAGGCTCGCTCCCGAGTTTGGCTTGGCTCTCGCTTCGCTCGTAGCCCAGGGCCAAGCCAAACAGGGTTTTCTCCAGGCAATCCCTGGCCATCCCTTTATCCAGAGATTTGCAAAAGTCCGGCGTAAGCTTTCGATCAGGGGAACTATGATACAATTTTACCGGTCCAAAGGAGGGAGGGGGTGTGGATTTGCTCTTGGCGACGCAGAATCGCTATAAGCTGCGTGAAATCTCTTCTTTCTTGGATGGGATGTCTCTTCGCCTCTTGACCCTGCAGGATTTTCCTTCACTGGAGCCGGCGCAAGAGGACGGCGCAACCCTGGAGGAAAATGCAGCAAAGAAGGCCGGGGCTGCGGCCCGGAGCACGGGCTGTTGGGCTTTGGCGGACGATACGGGTTTGGAGGTGGCGGCGTTGGGGGGAGCCCCCGGAGTTTTTTCCGCCCGCTACGGCGGTCCGGAGTGTGATTTTGCGCGCAATATCCGAAAACTCTTGTGGGAGCTTCGGGGGTTGGGTCTGGAGGAGAGGAAGGCCGTCTTTCGCTGCGTGCTGGCTCTCGCACCTCCCGGCGGCGAGGTCGTCTTGGAAGAAGGGCGGCTGAGCGGGCTGATTGTGGAGGAGGCTAGGGGAGAGCGGGGATTTGGATACGATCCGGTTTTTTGGATTCCCTCCCTTGGCAAAACTCTGGCCGAGCTTTCCCTGGAGGAAAAAAATCGCATCAGCCACCGGTCTCTGGCCATCCGGAAAATGCGAGTTCACTTGCAAAGGATATTCCGGTGTGAACCCAGCTCCTGATTCCAGGCCTTCGTTGCCACGCTGCCCTCGCTGCGGCTATTGCCTCCGGGATTGGCACTGCCGCCGGGTTTGCGACAACTGTGGATTTCAGGAGGACTGTACCGATTGATGGGTTCGTTGATATAATTCATCGAGAGGGCGCCCATAGCTCAATGGATAGAGCGGCAGCCTTCGAAGCTGAAGATCGGGGTTCGATTCCTCGTGGGCGCAGCCGATGAGAAGTTCCACGGCAAGTGAGGGCGCGACAGATGGGCCGTTAGCTCAATAGGTAGAGCAGCTCCCTCTTAAGGAGAAGGTTACAGGTTCGATTCCTGTACGGCCCAGTTTGGATGGGGACGGGTGGCGGAACCGGCAGACGCGTACGGCTTAGGACCGTATGCCGAAAGGCATGTGGGTTCAACTCCCACCCCGTCCATGGCGTGACATCCATGGGAAATTTGTGGCAGCGGTTGACCGCTTCGTGGGTTCCCAAAAAGGATTCCGGACGTAAAGTCCGGGAGTCCTCTAGGTCTCGGTTGGTTCGGGAGGAGGCTTGTGCGGTTGTGTTTGCGGTGGAGGTCCCCGCAGAGGAGGTCGTAAAGGAATCGGAGAGGGTCTATCAAAGTCTCCGGGCTCAGGCTCAATTTGCCGGCTTTAGGCAAGGGAAGGCTCCTTTGGAGATGGTCAAAGAAAGGTACGCACAGAGGGCGAGAGAACTGGTCGTCCAAAACCTGATCTCCAAAAACGTGCAGGGGATCCTTCAGGAGCGCAAGATCGTCCCCACCTCAGTGCCCGCGGTGCGCTCCTATCAGTTTGATTGGGAGAAACCGTTGACTTTTGAGTTTCAGGTAGAGCAGGCTCCCCGGTTTCAGGTGCGGGAATATCACGATCTCAAGGTGACCGTGCCGCAGCCCGTGGTCCGGGAGGACAGTGTCCAGGAGCGGATTCGGGAGCTCCAGCATCGCCTGGCCCGCCTGGAGGTTTCCGCGGGGCAAGAGCTGGGGAAGGAACATTTTGCGCTGGTGGACTATGAGGTGTCGGTTGCAGGAAAGCCTGTGCCGGACGGGCGGGGACGCAACGAGCTGGTGGAGATGTCCGCCCCCCAAACCATTTCGGGGCTGGTGGAGGCGATCTTGGGCTGTCGGAGGGGCCAGGAGAAAACGGTCTCCATCACCTATCGGGATCAGCCGGCCCAGCTTCAGGTAAAGCTTGTGGAGATTAAGGAAAAGAGGCTTCCGGCGTTGGATGAGGAGTTTGCCAAGGATTTGGGGGCATCCTCTTTGGCGGAGCTGGAGAGCCAGGTGCGCCAAGCGGTCGAGCAAGAGGAAAAAACCCGCTGCGAGCGGGAGCTGCAGCGCCAGGTGGAGGAGAGGCTTTTAGAGACCAATCCGATTGAGGTGCCTCGCTCGATGGTGGAGGCGCATCTGGAGGAGATGCTGCGGCGGGCCAAGCTCCTTTTCTTTCGGCAGGCTCCCAATGGAGAGGCGGAGTTTTTGAAGCGCCGGGAGGAGCTCCGAGGAAGATTTTTGCCCGATGCGGAGCGGGACATCAAGCTCTACTATATCCTCTCCGAGATTGCGCGCCAGGAGCGGATTGCGGTTGCGGAGGAGGATCTGCAGCGGGAGCGCGAGGCGGACCTGGCGCGCGCAGAGGCCTCTCAGAAAGCTTCCCTGGAGCAGTATTACCAGACCCATCGCGCCTCTATTCTGACGGAGATACAGCACCGCAAGGTCATGCAGTATCTGAAGGAGCTGGCCGGAAAATTCACGCAAGGAGGCACTGGAAATGTCACCACCCTATAACTTCGTCATTCCCACCATTATCGAGCGCTGGAATCAGGGGGCTGCGGTTGGATACGACATCTTCTCGCGGCTGCTGAAAGATCGCATTGTCTTTGTGGGGGGTCCGGAGGGGGCGGTAATGACGGACTCCGCCAACCTGATCATCGCCCAGATGTTGTATCTGCAGGCGGAGGACCCCAACAAGGACATCAACCTTTACATCAACTCCCCCGGCGGCATGGTGAGCGCGGGGCTTGCGGTCTATGACACCATGCAGTACATCAGCTGCCAGATTACCACCATCTGCATCGGGATGGCCATGTCTTTTGGCGCGGTCCTTTTGGCGGCGGGCACCAAGGGCAAGCGGTATGTCTTGCCTCACGCCCGGCTCATGATCCACCAGCCGCTGATCATGGAGGGAGGTTTGGGAGGACCGGTCACCGACATTGATATTGAGACCAAGGAGCTTCTGCACACCAAAAATAAGCTCATTGAGATCCTCTCTAAGCACACCGGGCAGACACCGGAGAAGGTGCGGCAGGATACGGAGCGTAACTTCTATCTCTCTGCGGAGGAGGCCAAGGTCTATGGCTTGGTGGATGAGATCATCCTGTCTCGTTCCAAGTAAATAGTTCCATGTCGGTAGATTCCTACGTGTTGTTGACCCCCGGCCCGACCCCGGTGCCCCCCGAGGTGGCGGCGCGCTCCGCGGAGCCCATTCTTCACCATCGCACCCATGAGTTTCAGGAGATCTTGACCTCTTTACGGGAGGAGCTGAAGAAAATTTTTTTGACGCGGGGCGAGGTGCTGATCTTCTCCGCCTCCGGAACCGGGGCCATGGAGTCGGCGGTGGTGAACCTGCACTCTCCCGGCGAGGAGGTTCTGGTTTATGCCTGCGGCGTCTTTGGCCGGCGTTGGGCCGAGATTGCGCAGGCCTTCGGGCTTTCGGTGCGTCTGGTGGAGGAGGAATGGGGGCATCCCTGTGACCCCGCCCGCTTGGCCTCCGAGCTCAAGAAGTCCCCTTCGGTCCGGGCGGTTTACCTGACCCATACGGAGACCTCCACCGGAACCCTTTGCGATCTGAAAGGATTGACCCGGTCGGTCCGCGAAAGCGCTCCGGAGGCGCTGACCGTGGCAGATGCCATCTCCGGGTTGGGGGGGCAAGAGCTTCGCATGGAGGAGTGGGGACTGGACGGGGTCGTCTCCGCTTCGCAAAAGGGATTGATGAATGCCCCGGGACTTGCTTTTGTGGCCCTTTCGGAGCGCGCCTGGCAGCGGACGGCCCAGGCCCGCCTGGGCAGGTTCTATTGGGATTATCGGCGGGTGCGCAAGTTTCTGGCGGAGCAGCAAACCCCGTTTACGCCTCCTGTTTCCTTGATTGTAGCTCAGCATGAAGCGGTCCGGATGCTGTTGGAGCGGGGCTTGGAGAATATCTGGAGGGAGAACGCCCGAATGGCTGTGGCGGTGCGCAGCGCCGTGGAAAAACTTGGGCTGTCCATTTTCTCGCGATGCCCCTGTGATGTGTTGACGGCTGCGGTTCTCCCGGATTCGGTGGATGGGCAGAGGTTGGTGCGGCACCTGCGGGAAAAATATCGGGTCTCCATAGCGGGAGGGCAGGCGGCCCTCAAGGGCAAAATCATTCGCATCGCGCATATGGGGTATATCCGTCGGCAGGATTTGGAACGGGGAATCCGGGCCTTGGCGGAGGCGCTTTCGGAGCTGGGGTGGCGGGGATCCGGAGATCAGGCCTTGCAGGTTTTTCGAGAGCTTTATGTCGGATAAGATCCGGGTGTTGTTGACGGACCCCGTGGATTTGACAGGTCTAAAGGGCTTGTCGGAAAATCCCCGTTTTGAGCTTTTGAATTTCTCGGGCAATGGAGTGCAGGTTTGGAGATCCCATCTGGCCGAGGCCCAGTGTTGGTTGGTGCGCTCGGAAACCAGGGTTTCCTCGGAACTTTTGGAGGCGGCGCCGAATCTGAAGGTCGTGGGGAGGGCCGGGGTGGGGGTGGATAACATCGACGTTCCCTCGGCGACGCGGCGGGGAATTCTGGTGCTCAATGTGCCCGGGGCCAATACCATTGCCGCTGCCGAGCATGCCTGGGGGCTTCTTCTTTCCTTGGCAAGAAACATCGCCCAGGCGGATGCCTCGGTCAAGCAGGGGGAATGGGATCGGAAGCGTTGGATGGGGACGGAACTCCAAGGAAAAACTTTGGGTATCGTCGGTTTGGGTCGGATCGGCACCGAGGTGGCCAAAAGGGGCTTTAGCTTTGGAATGCGGGTTCTCTCCTACGATCCGTATGTCTCTCAGGAGTATGCGGAGGGGTTGGGGGTGCAGGGGGTGGGTTGGGAGAGACTTCTCCAAGAGTCGGATTTTCTTACCTTGCATGCGGCGGCCAACGAAAAGACCAGGCATCTCCTGGGTCGTCAGGCCTTTGCAAAAGTCAAGCCGGGAATCCTGCTCATCAATTGTGCCCGTGGAGAGCTGATTGAGGAAGTTGCTTTGGTAGAGGCGTTGGAGAAGGGGCAGGTGAAGGCGGCGGCCCTGGACGTCTTCGAGCAGGAACCCTTGCCGGCGGACAGCCCATTGCGGAGATTTGCTCAGGTGGTCTTGACGCCTCACCTGGGGGCTTCTACGCGGGAGGCTCAGGTCCGGGTCTCCGAGGAGTTGGCTCGCAGCGTGGTGGATTTTTTCGAGAAGGGCGCGCTCCGGCATGCGGTCAATCTTCCCGGCTTTAGTCTGGAGGTTCTGGATCGGGCGGGGCCTTACTTGAATCTTGCGGAAAGGCTGGGTCGTTTTTTGGGGCAGGTGGTGGAGGGGGGCATGCGGGAACTCTCAGTCCATTGCCGAGGCGATTTTTCTCCCTCCGAGAGGCGCCCGCTGGCGGTGGCGGTGTTGAAAGGTTTGCTCTCTGAGATTCTGAATGCGCAGGAGGTGAACTGGGTGAATGCCCTCTCGCTGGCGCAGAGCCGTGGAGTCCGGCTCTTGGAGCAGGCGGAGGCCGGCCGGGTGGAGGGTTATTCCAAGCTTCTCAGCTTAAGGGCGGTCAGTGATTCAGGGAGCTTCGACTTGAGCGGGGCCGTGTTGGCGGACCAGGGTTTGAGGGTTGTTCGGTTGGGGGAGCTCAGTGTGGATGTGGTTCCGGAGGGCAAGATGCTCGTTTTGATCAATCAAGATCAGCCGGGCATGATCGGCCAGGTGGGGACTCTGTTGGGGAGCCGGGGCATCAACATTTCGGATATGCGGGTGGGGCGCGCCGGGCGAGGCCAGGAGGCCATCATGGTCATCACTGTGGATCAGACGGTGCCGAATGAGGTTTTGGAAGAGCTGCGCTCCATGTCCGGAATTCACCAGGTGAAGTGGGTGGAGATATGAATCGTGGAGTCGAACCGATATGTTTGCAATAGAAGCGTCAGGATTGACCAAGATTTATCGCCGTTCCCACCTGGGTCGCGTGAAGCAGACGCGGGGAGTGGAAAATCTGAATCTTCAGGTCCGGGAGGGGGAGATCTTTGGCCTGCTGGGATTGAATGGCAGCGGCAAAACCACCACCATCAAGCTTTTTTTGGGGCTTTTGAAGCCTACTCAAGGTCAGGTGAGGATCTGGGGGAGCTCCCCCCAGGAACCGTCGGCTCTGGCCCAGATCGGCTACCTGCCGGAGCTGCCCTACCTCTATCGTTATCTTACCCCCAGGGAGCTTCTGCGTTTCTTCGGAGTTTTATCCGGAATTCCAGGGGAGAAGTTGGAAGATCGGATTTCCGAGGTTCTGCGGATGGTGCAGCTGCTTCCCAAGGCGGGCGTGAGGCTGGCGGAGTTTTCGAAAGGGATGCTGCAAAGGGTGGGGATTGCGCAGGCGGTGCTCCATGGGCCGCGCCTGATCGTTTTGGATGAACCGGTTAGCGGTTTGGACCCTTTGTCCCTGCGTCAGATGCGCAGCTGGATGCTGGAACTGCAGCAGGCTGGTCATACCCTTTTCTTTTCTTCCCACAGCATCTCGGAGGTGGAACGGGTGTGCCACCGCGTGGCGATTTTGAGGGAAGGGAGGCTGGCATGCGTGCTGGAACAGAGGGAGTGGCAGGGGGAACCGGGTCGGCTGGAAGATCTCTTTATCGAGGTGGTTCGAGGCGCCGAAGAGTTTGCCTCTTGAGTGTTACTGAGCCACGCAAAAATAGATGTGGAAACAGACCTATGCCGTTTTCAAAAACTCCTTAAGGGAACAGCTTCGCAATAAGCTTTTTTGGGTTTTTGGGGCCTTCGCCCTGGTTTTGCTGTATGCCTCGGTTCTGCTGGGGGTTTTGGCGGTAGAGCAGGAGGTCAGGGTGCTTTTGGATTTTGGGTTGGCTCTGATGGAGTTTTTGGCTTTGGCCACGGTGCTTTTGGGGGCGGCGGGGCTGCTGCTGCAGGAAATGGAAAATCGAACGATCTATTTAATTTTGTCCAGGCCGGTTCGCCGGGAGGCTTATCTTTTGGGGAGATACTTGGGACTGGTGGGCACCGTCTTTGGAGTGATGGTGGCTATGGGCGCTGCGCATCTGGTGCTTCTTCTTTTGCGGGGATGGGATTTCACCCCCCTCTATGGGCTGGCTGTGTTTTCTTCCTTTCTGAAGATGCTCCTCATGGGGGCGTTGGCGGTTTTGGTTTCCTTGGTCGCGACCTCTCTGCCCTCGACGCTTTCGATTGTCCTGATCCTTTGGATTTTAGGGCATGTGTGGGGAGAGGTCCAGGGGCTTATCGCCAAATCTTCCAGCAGTTGGGTGTGGCTTCTGAATGTCTTT
This sequence comes from Elusimicrobiota bacterium, assembly GCA_016204975.1. GTDB lineage: Bacteria > Elusimicrobiota > Elusimicrobia > JACQJP01 > JACQJP01 > JACQJP01. The sequence continues at coordinate 3,409 of JACQJP010000051.1, read as the reverse complement.
AGCTGGATCACCCCTAATCTCACTTTGCTCAACTTGAGGGATTTCTGGGGTGCTCCGGGGGCCTTCTGGCCTCTCCCAATCTTCTCGATTGGATATGCCCTCTTTTATTCCGGGGCCTGTCTGGCGATCGCCGCTCTTTTGTTTCGTCAACGGGAGTTCTAACTGAACTTTTGCAAAATGGAATTGAGGGTCTGTCTATTCTAATTCCCCGTGTTGAAGATTGCTCTGATTGTGTTGTACGGGGGGATCGCGGTCAGCTGGACGGCTGCCGGCAGCCGGAGGCTTCCTTCCTATTTTCCACCTCTGGAGGCGATGCATTTTTCTTCGGAGACCGCCTCTCGCGATTTGACCCTGTTGAGCTTTGGACTCCGGCGCCTGGGGGCCGATTTGGCTTTTATTCAGGTGCTTCAGTATTACGGTTCTCCTGAGGCTCTTCGGGATCGTTCTCCTGCGCACCCGGATTACGGGGCCGGGAGCTACCCCGAGCTTTACTCGAGGGTGGGAAGGGTTCTTCGACTGGATCCCTCCTTCCACTATGCCGTGCTCTACGGCTCGGGAGCGCTGGCCTTTAATCTTTCTCGTACGCAGGAAGCGGTTCGCTTGTTGGAGGAGGGGTTGCGGTATGAACCTAGGCAATGGCGCTACCATAGCTATCTTGCCGCCTTGGCCTACCAGGCCCCCGAGGATTCCGAGAAGCTGATTGCGATTTTGGAAAGGATCGTGTACGATCCGGAATGCCCGACGATGCTCCAGAACATTCTGGCCAATCTTTACAAAAAGGTGGGGAGGGGGGGCCGGGCGGCGAGGTTGTATCTGTATATCCTGGAAAACACGCGGGATCCGCGCTATCGAGAGCATGCGGAACATCAGCTTCGTCTGCTCGTGCCGGAGATCGGCGGTCCGGCAGGCGGTCACGATGTCTACACCCGCTTGCATCGGGGGGGATAGGCCTTTGGTCCCATCCTTCACTAGGCCTTTTTTTCGGCTTCTTCTAGGCCTTTTGCTCCATGACCTCCGGCGGCACTTTCCCTTATAATATCCCTGTATGTTCCCTATTCTCCTGAGTGTTTTTCTGTCGCTCTGGATTTTCCCCCAGGGGGCCCAGGCCCGCAGTCAGGAGCCGGAACCCTCTTCAGAGACGGAGGCCTCGCCGCAACTGCTTCGCGAAAATCCGGAGGCGATGTTGCGCCTGGAAAGGGAGCTTTCCCATCGAATGGTTGTTTTTGCCTACTCTCTTCCTGCCACCCCCCCGGGGGAGCGCCAGGAGGGTCTGCGGGTGGAAGTGGAGGGACCACATCGGGTCTCTGTCCGGGAGGAGAGGTTGGAGGTGCTCCTCCAGGAGTTCGGTCCTGCGGTCACCGGGTGCGCGCAGGAGGATTATCTCCAGGGCAGATGCCAGGTGAGTACGCTGACTACGGTGGGGATGAGCCCCGATGGAAAGAGCTTGATTTTGTACATAAACGGAGGACATCAAAAGAAAAAAACGGAGGGAGAGGCCTGGTGGAAGAAGATTCAGTTGGGAGTGGGCATGGGCGGGGGCAGCACAGGAGGAATCTCGCGTGAAGGAGCTCCCCAGCCCCGGAAGTCCATCACCTTCCAGGGTTCTTCGGTGGAGCTGTTTTTTTCCGGTGGGGTTCCGGTTTTGACCGCCTCAGAGGTGGAGGACTACCTGAAAAAAACCTATCCACGCCCGGTGCTCTTTTTCCTGGGAAGGACCGCCGCTGAATCGGATGGCATGGAAAATGAGGAAGAGAGACGAGCCATCCGGGAGGACAAACTCATTCCTCGCGGGGTTCCGTTGGATTGGATCTATGAGTATTGGGGGTCGCCTTCCTCCGTCTTTGAGGTTCCCGGCGGGCACCTCTGTGTGGAATGGAAGTCCCCCGTGAATATCCAGATCACCGCAGTAGACTATGGCTCAGGCGTGAGGTTTGTGGCGGGACCCGGTTGCCTGCGCTGAGTGCTTTTTCCAATGCAAAAGCAGCTAGTTCGCTCTAAAAAGAACCGCACCATTTTGGGAATTCTTGGGGGAATCGGCGAATATTTTGGAATAGATCCCACGTTGGTTCGCCTGGTCTTTTTGTTTCTGTTTTTCATTACAGGCATTGTTCCATTGTTGTTGGTTTACTTTCTAGCCTACTTTATTATTCCCTCCCCTTCCGCTTCTTAGAAACCCCGGAATCGGCCCCCCTCCTTTCATTGACAAATCGGGACGTCTCTGTTAAACTACCGAGTGATGAGTTATAAGTTCTCTGCCATTGTGGAAAAAGAGGGAAAATGGTATGTGGCCTTGTGCCCGGAATTGGACGTAGCCAGTCAGGGCGAGACCGTGGAGGAAGCTCTGGAAAATTTGAAGGAAGCCGTGAAGCTTTATATGGAAACCGCCTCTCCTGAGGAAATTCAGTCCGGTCTTTCTACCCCGCCTTTGGTAACGACTTTAGAAGTGTCTGTTTAGCATGTCCAAGCTCCCGGTCGTCTCCGGAAGAGAGACGGTACGGGCCTTGACTAAACTTAGTTTTGTTCAGGTACGTCAATCTGGAAGTCATATCGTTTTGCAGAAGCGGTCGCCGGCCACGACTAGGACGTTGGTGGTTCCAGACCATCCGGAGTTGGCAAAGGGTACTTTAAGAACTATTCTTCGTAAGGCCGAGTTGAGCATTGAAGATTTTTGCAAACTCCTTTAGCCTTCCAGGTTGGCTACCCGGCTCCAAAGCCGATCAAAGCGATTCTCGAAATCCGCCTTGGAGGTCTTAAGCTCCTTCAGTTCCGCCTTGAGTCGGGCGTTCTCCTCATCCAGCCGAGCGCTCTGCTCCTCGATCTCCTTGATTTTTGAGGCCAGGTTTCTCTCGCCCACCTCAGTCCTCATCCAACTCGTCCCAATGGATGCCTACACCGCCGCCGCTGAACTCGTGGTTCTGTCTTTGCTCAGCAGAGGCTTTGAGCAGACGAGGAAAGTAAGACAGGGGGACCGATAATTGCCATCCATCCTGAAGCGAAATCCATAAGAAATTCTCATCAAACCATACCTTAGTGGCCCTTGCTTCTAGTACCGAAGTATTCATGCCATCTCCTCCGGATCAGGACTGTGTGCTCCGTCACAACCGCCTTATTCGCCCGCTTTGCCGAGCCATAGGGCCTCGCCCACCCCGGCGGTCTTGGCTTCCAACTGCCCCACCCGCATCATCACGTCCTGTAGTGCGGAACTCAGTTGCTCGATCTTTTGGTCCTGTTTTTGGAGTTTTGCTGCCTGAGCTTCGATCTTCTTTTTTTGTTCTTTCACCACCTCCGCCAGGTTGCGTTCCCCGATGTCAATGAAGGTCAAGACCGTGCCGGTTTTTCTATCGTCGCTTTTCGATTGCGGATTGTCCTTGGGGAAATCCTCCAGCGCAATCCCGATCGTCGGCCCGGG
>JACQJP010000004.1 GCA_016204975.1 Elusimicrobiota bacterium | reverse complement strand
GTTGGGGGGTGGGGAGGGCGGCGTTCATCTTCTCCAGGATGAGCCGTCGCCCTTTTTGTGCCTGCAGCAGCGCTTCTTTTAGGATAGGGATGGGAACGCTCTCTATCTTGACATCCATCTGGAAGGCGGTGATTCCACGGGCCGTTCCGGCCACCTTGAAATCCATGTCTCCGAAGTGGTCTTCCAGGCCGGTGATATCGCTGAGGATGGCATATTTGTCCCCCTCCAGGACCAGTCCCATGGCGATCCCGGCGCAGGGGGCCTTCAGGGGAACTCCGGCTTGGAAAAGGGCCAGGGACCCCCCACAGGTCGAGGCCATGGAGGAGGAGCCGTTGGACTCCAGGATATCGGAGACCAGGCGGATGGTGTAGGGGAAGACCTCCTCCTCGGGGAGCAGGGGCTCCAGAGCGCGTCTCGCCAAGGCACCGTGGCCTATTTCCCGACGGCCCGGACCTCGTTCCGGCTTGACCTCACCGGTGGAAAACCCCGGGAAGTTGTAATGGAATAGAAAGCGTTCCTTGTATTCTCCTTCCAGTTGGTCCATGATCTGCATGTCTTGGGGGGTTCCTAGAGTCACCGTGGCGAGAGCCTGGGTCTGTCCTCTGGTAAAAAGCGCTGAGCCATGCGTTCTGGCGAGCGCCGGAACCTCAATCGAAATGGGACGGATCTCATCCCATCGCCTGCCGTCGGCACGCAGCCCCTCCAGGGTCATGGTGCGTATTTCCCGGTACAAGAGATCCTCCAGGCTCTTCTGGATGGCGGCATCCATCCCCGGAAAAGTCTCCGCCAGAGCGGCGAGAATCTCCCCCCGCAGATTTTGGACGGCTCCATCCAGCTCTTGTTTCGGAAGGTGCTTGCGCAGAGCCTCTCGCAATGGAGCGAGGGCCTTCTCCATGACGGCGTTCTCTAAGCCTGCCGGGGTTTCTGGGCTCGGCAGGGGGCGCTTGACCGGGGATCTTTTCTGGAGAAGCCTGAGCTGCAGATCGCAAAGCTGCCGGATGGGCTCCTGGGCGAACTCAAAAGCTTCGAGAAACAGATTTTCTTCGATTTCATCCCCCCCTCCCTCCACCAGCACGATCCCGTTTTTTGTTCCGGCGATGACCAGGTCTACGCTGCTTTCCTGGCGTTCGGCAAAGGTTGGGTTGAGTGTCCAACGGTTTTCCAGGCGTCCCAGGCGGACTGCAGCGACCGGTCCCAGGAAGGGCAGATCGGAAAGCACCAGGGAGGTGGAGGCGGCCAGGATAGCCAGGAGATCCGAATCGTTCTCCTGATCCGAGGAGAGGGTGAGAATCTGGACCATGATGTCGTAGGAGAAGCCCTCCGGAAACAGGGGGCGCAAGGAGCGGTCCGTGAGGCGGGAGCTTAAGATTTCCTTGTCTCTCGGACGTCCTTCCCTTTTGAAGAAGCCTCCGGGGATGCGCCCTGCGGCATAGGTTTTTTCACGGTAATCCACGGTGAGGGGAACGAAGTCGGGAAGGCCCTGCCGAGGTTTTTTGGAGGCGGTGACCGCCGCCAAGACCGAGGTGTCCTGGAGGCTGACCGTACAGCTTCCCGCCGCCTGTTTGGCGAGGTGCCCGCTGGAGACGACGAGCCGCTTGCCTCCCAGGAGGTACTCCTCCCGAAGGGGAGCGGGGAGATCTACGAAAGCCATGTTTTATTTGCGCAGTTGGAGTTGTTCAATGAGTTTGGCGTATTCTTCCTGGGAATGCTTGCGGAGATAACCGAGGAGACGGCTTCTCTGCCCCACTAGTTTAAGCAGCGCGGGTTGGGTGGCCCGATCTTTCCGGTGGGTTTTCAGATGGGAGGAGAGACTTTGTATCCGCTCCGTCAGCAGGGCGATCTGAACGGGGGAACTTCCGGTGTCTTTGAGTTTGCGCTGAAAACGCTCCAGGATCTGTTGTTTCTTCTCTTTGAGGAGAGGCACCGCTAGATTGTATGACTTTGGCGCGGCGCTGTCAAACACGCGCGCCGCCAAGTGCGCACCGCCAAGACTTTTAAGGCGGTTCGGCGGTCTTTTTGGAGTTGGAGCTGTAAGTGCCGGAGCGAGGGAAAGCGCCTTTCGGATCGCAGTCTCTTTAGGAAAAAAATCCGCAAGCGGCGCGGCGCTTGGCTGGTGTGACGGGCATGGGAGCCTCCTGGGGCCCGGAGCAGGTGGACCTCGAAAGAAAGGGGTCCCTGGGTCCGCGCCGAGGATTGTAGGGTTGGGCGGTGGCCGACGTTGCAGAGGCCAAAGCCACTCCCCCCCTTCCAGAGGGCGCGCACCAGAAAGACCCCCGGGGGAAGCAGGCGATTTTTTGGGGGGCGGAGGTTCAGGGTGGGAAATCCGATTTTGCGGCCCAGGCCTTTTCCGGAAACGCGCTTGCCCGGGACGCAATAGAACTCTCCCAAGAGCCGATTGGCCGCCTCCAACTTACCTCGATGGAGCAGATCCCGTATCCGGGTGGAGGACATGCGTCGGGCTCCGCTTCGGGTGAGGCGGACCGTCTTCAGGATGACCTTTGCTTGGCGGCAGAGTCCTCTTAAAATCGGGAGCGTGCCCCGCCGGTTTCTTCCGAAGGCAAAGTTTTTTCCGACCAGCATTCCCCGCATCCGGAACTTCCGCAGGAGCTGGCGTTGAAAAAAGACCCGTGGGGTTTGTGCGGCCAGGTGGCGGTTGAAGTATAGGAGATGGATTCGGTCAATCCGGAAACTGCGGATCTTTTGAATTCTTTCCGGCACCTCGCTCAAAAGTGCCGGGGTTCTTCGGAGATTCGATCGCAACAGGTGGCGCGGAGGATAAGGGAAAAGGATTACCAGGCTTTGGCAGCCGTGTCTCGCCGCCTGGCGCCGGAGGGTTTTTAAAAGCGCCTGATGCCCTCGATGGACTCCGTCAAAGGTGCCCAGGGTCAGGAAAGTTCCCACGGCGGACGAAAGAGCTGGGGAATATCCTGGGGGCGGGTAATCTTCAGGCGTCCGAACGGAATGGCTTGCTCCACGGTGAAGGGACCGATGCGGGTCCTGCGCAGGTGATGGACCGTGGCGCCGCACCCGAGGCGGCCGCCCACTTCTTCGGCCAGGGAACGCACATAGGTGCCTCGGGAGCACTTGAGGCTAAACTGAAGGTAGGGAGAGTTCCATCCCAGACACAAAAACTCCTCGATATGGACGGTCCGGACCTTCTGAGGGACGCGGAGTCCCTTGCGGGCATAGTAGTAGAGGGGCTTGCCCCGGAACTTGAGGGCGCTGAAGGCGGGGGCCTGCTGCGGATGGGAACCGAGAAAGAACCGCAGGCATTCCTCCAGCGCCTCGCGGGAAAGAGGGGGAATCGGCTGGTTCTCTAGAACCTTGCCGTCGATGTCGCCGGTGTCGGTGCGCAGTCCAAGTTGAAAGGCCCCCTCGTAGGATTTAGAGAGTTCAAAAATCCTATTTTGCCATTTTGTGGCGTGGCCGACGGCGAGAATCAACAAGCCCGTGGCGGCGGGATCCAGGGAGCCGCAATGGCCTATGCGCATTTTTCCCAGTCTTTTCTTGACCTCCTCTACGATCTGGTAGGAGGTCAACCCCAGCGGTTTGTCAACCAAGAGCAGCCCCATGCCCATGGGTTAGCCTTCCTCCTTTTCCTTTTCGATTTGTTCCAGCAGCGAGGCGATCCGATCCGCTCGTTCGGGTATGGGGTCGTAAGAAAACGTGAGTGCCGGAATCCGTTTGAGTTCCAGGCGTTTGCGCAGCTCCCGGTGTAAATAGCTTTGGGAGCGGCGCAGGGCCACGGCGCATTTTTTCTTCTGTTCCTGGGAACCGATGATGGAATAGAACACCTGGAGGTTTTTGAGGTCGGAGGAGAGGCTGGCCCCGGTGACGGTCACCAGCCCTGAGAATTCCGGATCCTTGAGGGTGCACAGGAGCTTGCTGACTTCTTGCTGAAGAAGTTTCTCCACGCGGTCGGCTCGTCGATAAGGCATGGGGGGGTCAGACGAGAGGATGCGGTGGTTTCAGGAAGCGGTTTCCAGACGTCTGGCCTGCTTTTCCACGGTAAAGATTTCCAAGAGGTCCCCCGCTTGAAATTCGGGAGCTCCCTCCAGTTGGACTCCGCACTCCAGGCCCTTCTCCACTTCCCGGGCATCCTCTTTAAATCTCTTCAGCCCCGCAACGCGTCCTCGGCCGAGGACCTGGCCTCCTCGGAGAATTTTAAACTGGGCATTGCGCCGCACCATGCCGTCCTGAACCCAACAACCAGCGATTTTTCCCGCCTTAGAAAGCTGAAAGATATTGCGGATCTGCAGGATTCCCAGCTTCACCTCCACCTCCTGCGGTTCCAGCAGTCCCTCCAGGGCGGCCTTGATATCGGCGAGGAGTTCATAGATGATAGAGTAGCTGCGGATCTCCACCTCCCGGCGCTCCGCCTCCTCTTTGGCGCGGGGCTCGATGGAGACGTGGAAGCCCAGGATGAGGGCGTCGCTGGCGTCCGCCAGGATGGAATCGGAGGGGTTGATGCTTCCAGTGGCGGCGTGGATGACGCGGAGGTGGATTTGCTGGGTGGAGAGTTTTTCCAAGGAATCTCTCAGGGCTTCCAGGGAGCCTTGGACATCCGCCTTCAGGATGATTTTTAGCTCTTTGGCGCGTGCCCCAGACCCCCGGTGAATGCTCTGTAGGGTGACATGGTGCCGGTGCGCGAGGGCCTCTTCGCGTAGGATGAGGCGACGTTTTTCGGCGATGTCTCTGGCCTGGCGGTCGCTGGAAACGACCCTAAAGGGATCACCGGCTTGCGGCAGACCGTTGAGCCCCAGGAGTTCCACCGGGGTGGAGGGTCCCGCCTTTTCCAAGCGCGTTCCGTGCTCATCCTGCAAGGCTCGAACCCGACCATAGGCCAAGCCGGTTACAAAATTGTCTCCCACATTCAAAGTGCCGTTTTGCACCAAAAGACTGGCCACCGCCCCTTTCTTGGCGTGCATCCGGGCTTCCAGAATCACGCCGCTGGCAGGGCGGTTGGGGTTGGCCTTCAACTCCAGCATCTCCCCGCTCAAGAGCAGCATATCCAAGAGCTTCTCCAGATTCTGCCGCCTTTTGGCGGAGACCTCCACCATGACGGTTTTCCCCCCCCACTGTTCGGGGATAAGCCCGTATTTCCCGAGATCCTGCCGGACCCGCTCGGGGTTGGCATCAGGCAGGTCGATCTTGTTGATGGCGACGAGGATGGGGACGTTGGCGGCCTTGGCATGGTCAATCGCTTCGATGGTTTGAGTCATTACCCCATCGTTGGCGGCCACCACCAGCACCACGATGTCGGTGGCCTTGGCGCCCCGGGCGCGCATGGCGCTGAAGGCCTCGTGGCCCGGGGTGTCTAGAAAGACCAGGGTGCCCTTTGGGGTGGCCACCTTGGAGGCGCCCAGGTGCTGGGTGATGCCGCCCGCCTCCTGCTCGGCCACCCGGCTTTTCCGTAGGACATCCAAAAGGCTGGTCTTGCCATGGTCTACGTGGCCCATGACGGTGATGACGGGAGGGCGGGGGCGCAGGTCCTTGGGGTCGTCCGGGGCGGATCCCTCCGCCAGGAGCATCTCTTCCCCATAGAGGGGTTGAATCTCCAGCTCCACCCCATATTCCGCTGCGGCCAGGATGGCCGTATCGGCATCCAGACGCTGGTTAATGGTGGCGAAGGCCCCTAGAGACATCAGCTTTTTGATGAACTCCCCCACGCCGATGTTGAGTTTTTCGGCGAGCTCTCGCACCGTGACATTGCTCATGACCTTGAGTTTCGGGCGGGAGGGCTCCGCTTTTTTCGCAGGAGGAGGCGGGGGGGCTGTTGGGGCGGCGACCGGCTGGGGAGGGGGCGCCGGAGGTATTTTTTCGAGAACTGGAGCGGGCTTGGGCGCGGTTTTCGCCTTCGCTGGGTGCCCGGACTCGGCTACGGAGACCTTTTTCTTTTTGGATGCCTCTTTGGGTTTGGCCCGGGTCTTTTTTGCAACTTTAGCGGTTTTCGCCTTCGCTGGGTGCCCGGGTTCGGTCTTCTTCGGAGCCTTCTTTTCGGAAGCTGAGGTTTCTGCGGTTTTTTCCTTCTTACTTTTTGGGCTTTTAGGCATCCGGACCTTTCTGGGGAGATTTCACAGCCCTTGTTTTCAGGAGGTGGGCGGCCTTGGCGACGATCTTTTCGGCTGTCTTTTTTCCGATTCCCTGAAGCGCGGTGAGGTCGTTCGGGTCCGCCTGAGCGATTTTTTGGATCTCACCGTAGCCCCCCTTCCAGAGAGTCTCGGCGGTCTTTTTCCCGATCCCCTCGATGCACATCAGATCTTCCATGCTGCTGGCCGCCGCCTTGCGAACGGACTCCGTGCGCTGCGACTCGGACAGGATATCCAGATTCCAGCCGGTCAGGCGGCTCGCCAAACGCACGTTTTGACCTTCCCTCCCAATGGCCAAAGACAGCATGTCGTCCGGGACCAGGATCTCCGCCCGCTTGTTTTCCTTGTCCAGGATGCGGACCGTCGTGGTCTTGGCGGGGGACAGGGCGCTCTGGATCAGGGCCTCGGTCGTTTCCTGGTAGCAGATGAGGTCAATGCGCTCTCCACTCAGCTCCGAGGTGATGGGGCGCACGCGGGAGCCTCGGATGCCGACGCAGGCGCCGACAGGGTCTACCTTGGAGTTGTGGGAACGAACCAGTATCTTGGCACGAAAGCCCGGCTCGCGCACGATCTGCAATATCTCCACGGTCTTGTCTGCGATTTCGGGAACCTCCATTTCAAAAAGCAGCCGCAGAAAGATGGAACTGGCGCGGCTGAGGATGATTTCCGGGCCTTTTTGGGTTTTTTCCACCTTCACGATGAGGGCGCGCAGCCTCTCCCCGATATGGAAACGCTCCTTCCGGATCTGCTCCCGATAGGGAAGGATCCCTTCCACCTTGCCCAAATCTACGATGACGGTTTTATCCATCAGGCGGTTGACCGTTCCGCTGACCACTTGGCCCTCCTTGGGTTTAAACTCGATATAGAGGTTTTCGCGTTCCACCTCCCGAATCTTTTGGACGATGACCTGTTTCGCCGTCTGGGCCGCGATGCGCGAGGAGTAGCCGGTCTCTATGGGAATCTCGATCTCCGTGCCGATCTGGATGCGGGGCTTAAGCCTTTTGGCCTCCTCGAAAGAGATTTCCAGCTCCGGATCCATCACGGTTTCCACGACCATTTTCAGCATCCGCGCTTGGATCAGAGCGGTTTCCTCATCAATGGAGGCTTCAATGCGAGCATTTTTTCCGGCCTGTTTGCGCAGCGCAGAGATCAAGGCCCCCTCGATCATTTTGAGAATCTCGGACTTTTTGATGCCCTTTTCCCGCTCGATCTGATCCAGAACGGTCAAAAGCTCGCTTTTGGTGGCCATGGTGCAATCTCAAGTCAACCGACGGCAATGGGGGAATTGTATCACATTAGGTCTATGGCGTGCCCTGGTCACGGCTGTACTTCGGGGTCCAGGCGCACCTCCTGGACATCCTCTAATGAAAATTCCTGGGTGCACAGATCCGATTGAATCGCGATGCGGCCCGCCTCCAAACCCTTCAGGGTGCCCCGGTAGTTTTTCTGTCCTTGAGAGGGTTCTTTGAGCTTCAGGTGTACCCGGTGGTCTCGGAACCGCTCGAAGTCCCGCTCCTTTTTGAGGATCCGGTCCACCCCAGGGGAGGAAACCTCCAAAACATAGGAGACCTGCAACAGGTTTTGGGAGTCCATTAGGGACTCGATTTTACGGCTCAGGCGCTCGCAGTCTCCGAGGGTGATCCCTCCGGCTTTGTCCAAAAAGAAACGCAGGACCCACCGCCCCCCTTGATGGATACATTGCAGATCTACCAGTTCCGCCAGCTCCTCGGCCAGCAGGGGACCGACCTTCTCCTCGATCACTTTCAGATCTACCGGCACCGAGAATCCCATTTAAAAAAAAAGCGGCCTTTCGCAAAGCCACTTTGCCTGCCCTTATTGTAGAAATTCCTTTACCCGCCTGTCAAGCTACGGAGGCATTGCTGCAGTTCGGGGAGGGCTTGCGAGAGGGAAACAGAGCGGGATTGGGTGGAGTTGCGGGGTTTGAGTTCCACACAGCCTCCTTCGAGTGTTTTGGAACTGAGGGTGAGGCGCAGGGGAATTCCCAAAAGGTCCGCGTCATGGAACTTGACTCCCGCACGCTCCGGGCGGTCGTCAAAGAGCACCTCCTGGCGGGCCTCCCGGAGGGCGCGGTAGAGGGACTCGGCCTGTTGGCGCACCGGAGGGTCCTCGAGATTTAAAGCCGTCAGAATCACCGTATAGGGGGCCAAGGAGAGGGGCCAGGAGATGCCGTTTTCGTCATGGCTTTGCTCGATGGCTGCGGCCACGACCCTGGAAACGCCGATGCCGTAGCAGCCCATGATGAGGGGACGGCTTTTTCCCTGGAGGTCTAGGAATTGCGCTTCGAGGGTCCGGGAGTACTTATCGCCCAGTTTGAAGGTGTGCCCGACCTCGATGCCCCGCGAGAACTCCAAAGAGCTTTTGCATTTGGGGCAGGGGTCCCCCGATCGGGCCCGGCAGAGGTCGGTATTGGCGCTGAAGCCGCAGCGGGAGCAGGAGGCGATCTCCGACTCCCCCGTCTCGGCCGTGACCATGAATTCATGGGAGAAGCTGCCGCCGATGGGGCCGGTCTGGGCCTCCACCGTTTTGAATCGTAGTCCGCAACGGGTGAATATCTTCTCGTAGGCCCGGCGCATCTTTTCGTAGGCGGCCTCGGCGTCCTTCTCGGTGGCATCGAAGGAGTAGGCATCTTTCATGTAGAATTCCCGGGCCCGCAGGACGCCGAATCGCGGGCGAAGCTCGTCGCGAAACTTGGTGGAAAATTGATAGAGCATCGTCGGAAGCTGGCGATAGGAGCGAAGCTCCCGGGCGGCCAGATCGGTGATGACCTCCTCTGCCGTTGGGGCCAGGCAGAACTCCGACCCTTTGCGGTCTTTAAAGCGCAGAAGCTCCTGGCCGTAGAGCTGCCACCTGCCGGTTTTTTCCCATAACGCCTTGGGTTGCACGACCGGCAGCCATACCTCCTGGCCTCCGAGGGCGTCCATCTCTTCCCGAACGATTTGTTCTGCTTTCTTTAGGCTGCGCAGGCCCAGGGGCAGCCACTCATAGATGCCGCTGGCGAGTTTCCGGACGAGCCCGGCTCGGAACATGAGCTGAGCGGAGAGGGTGTCGGCGTCTGCGGGGGCCTTTTTGGAAGTCGGGGGGAAAGCCTGGCTTAGTCGCATGAAAAGATTTAGGGAGGGCCCAGCGCCTGCCGGAGGCGGGTCCGCCTCCGGCGGACCCTAACAGGAAAAGGAGGTGGGAGCGAGAGTTTCGGTTTCTTGGATCTGCTGGATGAGGGAGTCCACCCATTGAGCCTGGGGGACGTTCCCGGAAACCTTCCCCTTTTTGATGAAGGCCCCGACTCCCTTGCCTCCTGCGATGCCGAAATCGGCGTCCTTGGCTTCCCCCGGACCGTTCACCACGCAGCCCATGATGGCGATCTTTTTGCCCTGGGCTTTCTGGAAAAGAGTCGGATCCTTCTGGAGCCTGTTTTCGAATTCCCGGACGATCTCAAAGAGGTCCACCTCGCAGCGGCCGCAGGTCGGGCAGGCGATGATCTCCGGGCCATAGGCGCGCAGCCCCAAGGTCTTGAGGATCTCAAAGGCCACCTTCACCTGTTGGACGGGGTCTTCGGTCAGGGATACGCGGATCGTGTCGCCGATGCCTTGGGAGAGCAGGCGGCTCAAGGCCACGGCGGATTTGATGGTGCCGGGAACGAGGGTCCCGGCCTCGGTCAGACCCAAATGGAGGGGATAGTCGTGGCGCTGGCTGAACTTGGTATAGGCTAAGACCACGCGGTCTATGTCGTCCGCCTTGAGGGAAACTACGATATCCTGGAAGTCAAAAGCGTTTAGTATTTCGATCTGCTCCTGCGCCTCCCGGATCATCTGCTCTGCCCAGGCCTCCTGGTCCCAGTCGGGCCATTGGTCCCACTCCTTGAGGATCTTCAGGGAGCCTGCGTTGACGCCGATGCGGATGGGGATGCCGGCCGATTGAGCGGCGCGGACCACTTCCTCGGTGCGCCTGCGGTCGCCGATGTTGCCGGGGTTGATCCGAACCTTGTCCACCCCTTGTCGGATGGACTCCAGGGCCAGACGGTAATCAAAGTGGATGTCCGCCACCAGAGGAATCTGGATCTGCTTTTTGATGGCTCCCAGGGCCTGGGCGGCCTCCATGTCCGGAACGGCCACGCGGATGATCTCGCATCCTACCTTTTCCACCTCTTGAATCTGGGTGACGGTGGCGGCCACGTCCCGAGTATCGGTCGTGCACATGGATTGGACCCGGATGGGTTCTCCTCCCCCCACCCAGAGCTTGCCGATGCGGACCTTCCGCGTTTTGCGGCGCGTGGATGGACTCAGGGTTTGGGCGTCGGCGTTTGCGCTTCTGGAGTCTGCCATGACCCTCCTCGGAGCCTCAAGATATCATTATGCGTGGCGAAGATCAATATGGCGATCAAAACGGAGATTCCCACCAGGTTGGCCACTTGCATGGTTTTTTCGGTGACCCGTTTGCGGGTGAGGCCCTCCCAGAGACAGAAGGCGGCGTGTCCGCCATCGAGCATGGGGATGGGAAACAGGTTGAAGAGCCCGATCGCCAAGGAGATCAGTCCCACCAGAGAAAGGAAATCCGGAATTCCGGTATGGGCGGCCCGGCTGACCATCTGCACGATGCCCACGGGTCCGGCCAGGTCCGGTTTTTCCCATTGGATCACGTGCGAGGCGAGAACCTTGAGCGTATAGGCGGACCAAAAATAGGACTGGGAACACCCCGTTCGCAAAGAGCTCCAGAGGCTCTGCGATATATGTTCCGTCCGGGGAAGAATCCCGATCAAACCGACGTTTTGGTTTGCATCCCGCCGGGGCACCAGGAGAGTGCGGAATTTTTTCCCCGCGCGCTCATAGGAGAGCGAGGTTTTTCGTCCGGGGCGCCGGTGGATGAGCTGGGCCAATTCTTGCCAGGAGGCGATGGCCGTTTGCTCGACTGCCAGGATACGGTCTCCGGCTTGAAGGCCCGCCTGCGCGGCGGGGTATCCCGCCACCAGTTCTCCGATGACGGGTTGGGAGGAGGGCTGGGACAGGCCCCAGAAGTAGATGACGCCCGTAAAAAGCAGAATGGCCAGGAGGTAGTTCATGGCCGGTCCCGCCAGCACGATGGCCAGTCGAGCTGTCCAGCTTTTTGAGAGGTACTCATGGGGATCTCCCCGGGATTCTTCCAGGGATTCCCCCGCGGGCTTGACGAAGCCCCCCAAAGGAAAGGCGCAGAGGCTGTAGCGGGTCTCTCCGTATTGAAAGCCGATGAGCTCCGGACCAAAGCCGAAGGCGAAGCGTTCCACCCGTACTCGGAGTCCTTTGCAGAGCAGAAAATGCCCTCCTTCGTGCAGAAAGATGACCAAGCCGAAAGTGCCCAGGACCGCTAGGATGGAGATCAGCATCGCCTATACAAGTTTCCGGACCTTTTCCTCCGCCTTCTGGCGGGCCCACTGGTCCATCTCCACCAGGTCCTCCAGGCTCGGATGGGAGCGGGCGACTCCTTTCATGCGCTCCAAATCCGAGAGGGTCTCCGCCACCACCCTGTGGATATCGGTAAAGCGGAGCCCGGCGTTCAAAAAGGAGGAAACCGCGACCTCATCCGCCGCGCTTAAGGCCGCGGGATAGACCCCTCCCCTGCGCCCCGCGGCCAGGGCCAGTTTTAAACAAGGAAACTGCCCCAGGTCCGGGCGGTCAAATTCCAGGTTTCTCAAACTGGCGAGATTCACGGGAGCGACCGTGCGCAGCGTCGCCCTTTCCGGAAAGGTGAGGGCATACTGGATGGGCAACCTCATGTCGGGCCGGGACATTTGAGCCAAGATGGATCCGTCCCGGAACTCCACGGCGGAGTGGAGGATGGATTGCGGATGGATGAGCACCTCGATCTGCTCCATCCTCAAGCGAAAAAGATTTTTGATTTCGATGGCCTCGAAACCCTTGTTCATCAGGGTGGCGCTGTCGATGGTGATCTTGGGACCCATCTTCCAGTTGGGATGGCGCAGGGCCTGCTTCACAGAGATGTGCTTCAGGGAACCGTTGGAGCGCAGGAAGGGGCCGCCCGAAGCGGTGAGCAGGATCTTCTCAATCGTTTGGGAGGCGGAGCCTCGAGCGACGCAGTGGGGGGGAAGACATTGAAAGATGGCCGAAGGTTCCGAGTCCACCGGCAGGATTTGCGCGCCGTGTCTGTGCGCTTCCTCCATCAAGAGTTCGCCGGCCATGACCATGGGTTCTTTGTTGGCCAAGGCCACGGTCTTGCCGGCGCGCAGAGCGGCCAACAGCGGGGCCAGCCCGACCGCCCCCACCAGGCTCAGCACGATGAGGTCCGCCTCGGGGTCCCGAGCGAGTTCACAGAGCCCGTCCAGGCCCGTCAAGATTTGTGGACGTGCGCGTGGCATCCGGGCGCATAGTTTTTTTGCGGCTCCCGGATCAAAAAGGGCCACCCGTTTGGGACGGAAGCGTCGGATCTGTTTGAGGAGTGCGCGGATATCCTTTCCGGCGGCCAACGACTGGAGGCGGTATCCGTCCCCTAACGCGGCAAGCACCTTCAGCGCGTTTTGTCCGATGGAGCCGGTGGAGCCCAAAATCGCAATCCGCTTGGTGAGCCTCATGTGGATTTGGCAGCGACCCAGTAGTAAAACAGCGGGACGCTCAAGTAGAACGCATCGAAGCGGTCCAGAATTCCCCCATGCCCAGGCAACAGGGTCGAGGAGTCTTTGATCCCCGCACTTCGCTTGAGAAGGGATTCCGCTAAGTCTGAGATTTGTGCGGCCACGCAGAGCAGAATACTTCCCGCCAGAATCTCCCAGTTGCTAAACAGCGCCTCTAAATGGAACAGAGAGCGCAGCCACACGGCGACAATTGAGACGCTCAAGAAGGAGGAGAGGGTGCCCTCCCAAGTTTTGCGGGGACTGAGCCGAGTGAGGGGGCGTTTGCCGTATGCCTTTCCGGCCAGGTAGGCGACAGAGTCCAGCGTCCAGATGGAGAGAAAAAGAAACACGGTCAGTTCCAGCCCCCAGGGTCGCAGGTCCCGTAAGAGGGCCAGGTGTCCCATCGGCCAGCCGATCCAGAGCGCTCCCAACAGGGTCATGGAAATTTTTGAGATTCGAGAAGAGGCTTCAGCGGGGAGGCTGTTTTGGGGCGGATCCAGCCTCAACGGCCGGAGGGTTTCGGTCAGAAACAGCACCAGCAGCAACAGTGCGAGATATTCGGTCCCTCGCCGCAGATAGAGCGCGGCGGCCAGTCCCGTCCCTCCGGCGATGCAGAGAAATTTATGGATGGCAACGCCCCGGAAGGTCAGGATCCGGACATACTCCTGGATGGCGAGGATGGACAGCGCCAGGGTCAGGATCAGAAACGGCAGCTCGCCCATAAAGGCGCAGCCTAAAATGAGGGGAACTCCCACTGTGGAGGTGATCAGGCGCGGCAGCAGCATCACACGCCTCCGAACCGCCGGCAGCGCCTCTGATATTGGGCGATGGCTTCCAGGAGGTCCTTGCGGCGGAAGTCCGGCCAATGGACAGGCGTGACATATAGCTCGGCGTAGGCGATCTGCCACAGGAGAAAGTTGGAGAGGCGCATCTCGCCCGAGGTGCGTATCAGGAGGTCCGGATCGGGAAGACCGGCGGTGTAGAGATGCCGCGAGAGGGCCGCCTCATCCAGAGTTTCCAAGCCGGCGTCCCTGGCGGCGCAGACGGCGTCTAGGATTTCCTGGCGGCCTCCGTAGTTGAGCGCCAGGTTGAGCAGGAGGGCTGAATTGTCTTTGAGTCTTTCCGCAGCGGCCCGGAGCTTGGTCTGGACGAATTCCGGGAGTTCTGCGATCCGCCCGATGGTTTTGAGGCGTACGCCGTTTGCATGGAGTTCCTCGACCTCTCGATCCAAAACATAACCCAGAAGCCTCATGAGTTCCTGAATTTCCTCCGGGGGCCGCTTCCAATTTTCCGTTGAGAAGGCATAGAGGGTCAGCACCGGGATCCCGAGCCTCGCGCAGGTCCTCACCGCTTCCCGCACCGATTCCACCCCGGCCCGGTGCCCTGCCAGGCGCGGTAGGTGGCGCTCTTGGGCCCAGCGCCCGTTTCCATCCATGATGACGGCGATGTGGCGGGGGAGGCGCTGGGGATCCAGGCTGGGTTCTTCCGAGAGAACTCCCGACTTTTGCTCCTGTAGAGGGGGCATGGTCAGACCGTGGTGATCTCCTGCTCCTTGGCCTTGAGGATGTGGTCTATTTTCTGAGAGTATCCGTCGGTGAGTTTCTGCACGAGCTGCTCTTGTTTTTCCAAATCGTCTTCCGAAATTTCTTTCTGCCTCTCGCATTTCTTCAGCTTCTCCAAGGTTTCCCGGCGCAGGTTGCGCAGAGCGATGCGGTATTCTTCGGCCATTTTGCGCGCCAGCTTCACCAGGTCCCTTCGCCTTTCCTCGGTGAGGCTGGGGAGATTGAGGCGGATGAGTTTGCCGTCGTTGGCCGGTGGGATCCCCAGGTCCGACTGCTGTAGGGCCTTCTCGATTTCCAACAACAGGGACGGATCCCACGGTTTGATCTCAAAGGTCCTGGCCTCCGGAATGCTCACCGAGGCGATCTGTTTTAAAGGGGTCTGCGTTCCATAACAGGAGACGCGGATCTTGTCCAGCATGGCCGGATTGGCCCTTCCGGTTCTCAGGGAGGCAAACTCTCCCTCCAGCTTCTGGGCCGTTCGGGCCATTTCCGCATCCGTCTTCGAAAGAAGAGTTTTAATATTTTCCTGGATCTCTGTCATCGGGAGCCTCCTGGTCAAGAATGGGGAAGCAATAAAGTTCCGATGGATTGTCCGGCGACTGCTTTGGCGATGTTTCCCGGGGTGTTGAGCTGGAACACCAGAACGGGGAGCTGGTTGTCCATGCACAGGGAAAGTGCGGAGGTATCCATGATCCTCAAGCGCTTCTGAATGGCCTGCATCAGGGAGAGTTTATGCAGGAGCCTGGCCTTGGGATTTTTTTGCGGGTCGTCCGTATAAACTCCATGGACCTTGGTGGCCTTCAATAGAATCTGGGCGTTAATTTCAACGGCGCGTAGGGCAGCGGTGGTGTCGGTGGTAAAATAGGGGCTCCCGGTGCCCCCCGCAAAGAGCACCACGCGCTTTTTTTCCAGGTGGCGGATGGCGCGCCTTCGAATGAAGGGTTCCGCGAGTTTTGTGATTTCGATGGAGGTCTGGACTCGGGTGGGGATGCCCAGGCGCTCCAGACCGTCCTGAAGTGCCAAGGCGTTGATGATGGTGGCCAGCATCCCCATGTTGTCCGCGGTGACCCGGTCGATCCCTTGGGCGTTGGGGCCCATCCCTCTCCAGATATTCCCCCCTCCTACGACGATGGCGATCTCCGTGCCCGTCTGGTAGGCCTTTTGGATCTCTCGGCAGATGCGCAACAAGGCTTCTGGGGAGATTCCGTAGGAGGCGGAGTTTTTCCGGGGTCTGCGTGCGGAGCCGGAATTGTGAACCAGGGCCTCTCCGGAAAGCTTCAGAAGGACGCGGCGGTAGGGGGAGTGGGAAGAACTCTTAGACATCGCCGCCCAGCTGGTAGCGCAAGAAGCGCCGAACGGTGATATTTTCTCCAAGTTTGGAGGCCGCTTCTTGGATCAGTGCAAGCACGCTCTTTTTGCCGGAGGCATCCCGA
Organism: Elusimicrobiota bacterium; assembly: GCA_016204975.1. Taxonomy (GTDB): domain Bacteria; phylum Elusimicrobiota; class Elusimicrobia; order JACQJP01; family JACQJP01; genus JACQJP01. Next base: position 10,064 of record JACQJP010000004.1, on the reverse strand, counting down.
ATGCTGGGTTGTTCCAGAAGACAAAACTGCTGGAAGAATTTGGCCAGTTTACCTTCCACGATCCGTTCCAGGGTTGGAGGGGGTTTTTTTTCATGGAGCGCCTGTTGGCGGTAGATCTCTTTTTCCCCCTCGATTACTTGGGGAGGCACCTCCTCTTTACGGACCCAGCGTGGAGCGGCTCCGACGATTTGCAGGGCCAGCTCTTTGGCCAGATTGCGGAACTCTTCGGTCCGGGCCACAAAATCTGTTTCGCAGTTGAGCTCCAACAGGGCCCCCACCTTGCCTCCCGCGTGGATATAGGAGTGGATCAGACCTTCACAGGTGGGACGCGAGGAGCGCTTGGCGGCATCCGCCAGCCCCTTCTTGCGGAGAATCTCCAGGGCCTTCTCCTCGTCGCCCCCGGCTTCTTCCAAGGCTTTTTGGCAATCCAGGATTCCGGCTCCGGATTTGCGGCGCAGGCAGATCAAGGCGGTGTGAGTCTTGGTTTCCGGCATTAGGGGTTCTCCACGGCGGCGGCAGGGAACTCTTGGGGTTTTTCTTCGGGGAGCTCTTGGGGTTTTCCTTCCAGGAAGGCGTCCGCGATGAGCCCGGTGAAAAGGCGGATGGAGCGGGCGGCGTCGTCGTTGCCGGGAATCGGCAAGTCAATCAAGTCCGGATCGCAGTCGGTGTCGCAAATGGCCACGATGGGAATATTGAGTTTGCGAGCCTCCGCGACCGCCGCGGCCTCCTCCTGGGGATCCACGATAAAGAGGGCGTCGGGCAGCCGGGTCAGCTCGCGAATCCCGGAAAAAAGTTTTTTAAGCCTCTGCATCTCTTTCATCAGACGCGAGACTTCCTTCTTCGACAAGTGCCTGAGCAGACCATCCCGTTCGAGGGCTTCCAACTCCTGTAGCCGGCGGATGGATTTTTGGATGGTGGGAAAGTTGGTCAGGGTCCCTCCCAGCCACCGCTCATGGACGTGGGGTACTCCCGCCCGCTGCCCTTCCGACTTGACGATTTCGCTGGCCTGTTTTTTGGTGCCCACCATCAGCAGTGTCTTTTTTTGAGCGGAGAGCTCTTTGATCCACTGATGGACTTTGCGGATCTCTCGTACCGTCTTTTGCAGATCAATGATGTGAATGTTGTTACGCACGCCGTAGATATAGCGCGCCATCTTGGGGTTCCAGCGGCGCTTTTGGTGCCCGAAATGGGCTCCCGCCTCCAATAAGTTTTTCATGGAGATTTCAGGCATCGGCAGATTATACCAAACCCCTCCGAGAGCTGCAAGGAGCCAGGGAAAGTTTTAAGGTTTTGGGGTGTCGTCCCCTTTATCCTGTAGGCCTTTTTTGAGGGCTTGGATGGATTTGCCGATGGCCTTTGCGATTTCCGGAAGGCGGTTGGGGCCGAAGAGGATGAGAGCCACTGCCGCGATCAGGACCAGTTCGGGCCAGCCGATGTGGAACATGTCGGTTAAGGTAGATAGCTCATGGAGAGTTTTACGGATTCCACAAAGGGGGAAGGATATAGGCCGATGGCCAGGGTGAGCGCCGCGGCGAAGGCCACCGTCGTGGCCAGATAGTTTCCGACGGGAATGGGGGTCTCGCGGGCGGGGGAGACAAAAAACATCCGGTAGGTGATTCGGAGGTAATAGTAGGCGGCTATGACGCTGTTCAAGATGCCGGCCACCGCCAGGGCATAGAACCCGGAGCGTATGGCGGCGCCGAATACGTAGAACTTGGCGATGAAGCCGCCGGTGGGCGGAATGCCCGCCAGAGAGAGCAGAAAGAGGGTCAGCAGCAGACTCAGCCCCAGGGATCTCTGGGCGAGGCCGTCGTAGGTACGGAGATGGTAGGGATCCTGCTCCGCAGGGAGACTGGCGTGGGCCAGCACCATGGCCACCGCAAAGGCCCCCAGGTTCATGGCCATGTAGGTAAAAGCGTAGAGCAGGACCCCCTCCTGTCCCAGGGGGTCCGAGGTCACAAAGCCGATCAGCATATACCCCGCTTGGGCGATGGAGGAATAGGCCAGCAGCCTTTTCATGTTGGTCTGAAAAATGGCCGAAAGGTTTCCCACCGTCATGGTGGCGATGGCCAAAACCTGAAAGAGCATAGTGAGGGAGAGGGCGGTATGGGGCAGCAGGATGGTGAAAATCCTAAGGAGCAGCCCCAGGGTGGCGGCCTTGGGGGCGATGGAGAGAAAGGCCGTAATCGGCGTGGGAGCCCCTTGGTAGGCATCCGGAACCCAGAAATGGAAAGGGACCATGGACACCTTGAATCCGAAACCGACCAGCATGAACAGCAGCGAGAAAAGCAAGAGGGGGTTTGAGGTAGGGGCCATGGCCGTCAAGAGGGTCGTGCCGGTCGCGCCGTAGAAAAGGGAGATTCCGAAAAGGGTCATCGCCGAGGAGAAGGCGCCGATCAAAAAATATTTCATCGCCCCTTCGGAGGAGGCCGGATCCGAGCGGTTGAATCCGCTGAGGATGAAGGAACAAATGCTCACCAACTCCAAGGAGAGAAAGACCAATAAGAGATCGGTGGCGGATACCAGCAGCATCATCCCTAGGGCGGCGAGGGACAGGGTCGCGGCATAAAGCCCCATCTGTCCGCCCGGAATGGACCGGTCCTCCATGGACAGAAGCAATGTCCAGAGGGTCGCCAGGAGAATGAGAATCTTAAAGAAATTTCCAAGGGGATCCGAGACCCAGAGGCTGCCCACTCCCTGCAGCTTCTGCGAGAGTTGTGGGACGATGGCCAGCAGCGTTAGGGTGAGGGCGGCCACCCCCAGCCAAAGTGTGAGACGCGCTGAGGAGGTCTTTTGCAGCATGTCCCAGACTAGAAGTCCCAAGGCGAGGACGGCGAGGAGCAGCTCGGGTGTCAAGAGGAGCAGGTTTTTCATCCTACTGAATCAGCGTAGAAAGGTAGATCAGCGTTTGGTTCATCAGGTCCAGCGCCAGGCGCGGCCACAGGCCCAGGGCCACGGTCAGAACGGTCAAGGGAGCGATGGAGAGTATCTCCCTGGCTCGGATGTCGGGGAGATTTCCCCACTGGGCATTCAAGGGGCCCATAAAGACTTTTTGCAGCATTCGGAGAAAAAAGCCGGCGGTGATGACGATTCCCGCCACCGAGGCGACGGTATACCACTTCCAGACCGGGAAGGCTCCCAGAAAGCACAGAAACTCGCTGATAAAGCCCGCCAGCCCCGGAAGCCCCAAGGAAGCCATAGCCGCCAGCGTCATCAGACCCGTATAGATAGGAACGCGTACCCCCAATCCCCCGAAGGCCGTCATCTCCCGGGTGTGAGCCCGGTCATAGAGCACCCCCACCAGCAAGAAGAGGGATCCGGTGATGATGCCGTGGTTGATCATCTGCAGGACCGCCCCGTTGAATCCGGTCGGGGAAAGGGCCGCGATTCCCAATAGACAATAACCCATGTGATTGATGGAGGAGTAAGCCACCATTTTTTTGAGGTCCGTCTGGGCCATGGCGACCAGCGCGCCATAGATGATGTTGATGACCGCGATCAGGACCAGGATGGGGAGAAACCACTGGGTCGCCTGGGGCAGGATGGGAAAGGAGACGCGCAACAGTCCGTAGAGTCCCATCTTCAAGAGCACCCCGGCCAGGATCACGCTGACTGGGGTGGGGGCCTCCACATGAGCCAGGGGCAACCAGGTGTGGAAAGGGAAGGCCGGGATCTTGACCGCAAAGCCGATATAGAGGGCAAGGAAGACGACAATCTGGAAGGTCCGGGAGAACTGCTGGTTCTGGCGGGCCAGTTCCAGGATGTCGAAGGTGTGAGGGGTGGACCCGAAAAAAAGAGCCAGAATCCCGAGCAGGATGAAGAGGCTTCCCAGCAGTGTGTAGAGGAAGAACTTGATGGCGGCATACTCCTTCTGCGGCCCCCCCCAGATGCCGATCAAAAAATACATGGGCACGAGCACTATTTCCCAGAAGATGTAGAAGAGAAAAAAGTCCAGGGCGGTGAATACCCCCAGCATGCCGGTTTCTAAAATCAGAAACCAGAAGAAATATTCCTTGATCCGCTCCCGGATGCCCAAAGAAGCGATCAGGGACAGGAAGCTCAAGAGGGTGGTCAGTAGGACTATGGGGAAGGAGAGTCCATCCACCCCCAGGGAGTACTGGATGGAGAAGGCGGGCACCCAATCGGCCTTCTCCGCAAATTGGATGCCTGGATTGTTCCGGTCGAAAGCGAAGAAGAGCCCTAAGGAAACCATAAGGGAGAGAGCGGAGGTCGCTAGGGAAGCGACGTGAATGGCCTGACGATTGTCCTTAGGAATCGCCAACACCGCACAGGCCCCCAGCAGGGGGAGAAAAAGCATCAGACTCAACCAGGGCATAGTTCCTCCGGAATTCTCATAGAGTAAGCCAGGTTACCAGCAAGACGCTGACGGTTAAAGCCATAAAGAGCATATAGTTTTGAACAAGACCGGTTTGGGCTGTGCGCACCCCGCGGCCCGCCCAGCAGGTCGTCTTTCCCACCCAGTCCACCGCGGCATCTACGAAGTGATTATCCACCCAATTTTTGATCCGGCTGAGCTGCAAGGCCAAGCGCCCGAAACCGTCCACGACCGCTTGATCCAGGAGGAAGAAATCCACCCGGTAAAGAAACTCCGCCAAGCGGTCCGCTCCGCGCAGCATCCAGAGATAGAAGGCGTCCAGCCCGTAGCGGTTGAGGAGCATCTGCTGAACCGGACGCAGGTGATATCGGAGATACTCCGGCCACGGAGATGGCTTGGCGTAAAACTTGGCGGCTGTGTAGATGCCGGCAATCGCCAGGGCGGTGGAGTAGAGCGGCACCTTCCAGGAGAGCGCTGGGGAGCTCGGATGGGCTTGCGGCAGGTGCGGCGCAACAAGCGAGGCAAAGGCGTGTTTGATCTCCAGGAGATATCCGCTGGAGAAGGCCAGGACCGCCAGGATCAACATGGGAATGGTCATGCTCTGGGGGGATTCTTGGGCGTGGGCGAAGCGGTCCGGATCCCGGGGGCTGCCGAAGAAGACCAAAAAGCACAGGCGAAAGGTGTAGAAGGCGGTCAAGGCGGCGGTGCAGAGGGCCAAAATGTCGAGTCCCGGAACGCCGGACTCGAAGGTGGCCAAAAGGATCGCGTCTTTAGAAAAAAAACCGGAGAAGGGCGGGATGCCGGCCAGGGCCAGACTTCCCGCCAGAAAGGCGAGGAAGGTAATCGGCATTTTTCGGGACAGCCCTCCCATCTTTTGGATGTCGTTGGTGTGCACGGCATGGATGATGGAGCCGGCGCCTAGAAATAACAGGGCCTTGAAGAAGGCGTGGGTGGTCAAGTGGAACATGCCGGTGGCGTATCCTCCCACCCCGAGGGCCAGCATCATGTAGCCTAGCTGGGAGATGGTGGAGAAGGCCAGCACCCGCTTGATGTCGTTGGGGACCAGGGCCATAGTGGCCGCCAAGAAGGCGGTCCCTGCCCCGAAGAGGGCGACGATCTGCAAGGCTCCCGGAGCCGCCAGGTAGAGAAAATAGGTTCGCGCCACCAGATACACCCCGGCCGCCACCATGGTGGCGGCATGGATGAGGGCGGAGACGGGGGTGGGACCCTCCATGGCGTCCGGCAGCCAGACGAAGAGCGGAAACTGGGCCGATTTGCCGATGGCCCCGCAGAAAAACAGCAGGGCAATCACCAGGAGTATCTCCCCGGAGAACTGGCCGGTTTGGATGTGCAGTTGGATTTGGCTGAAGCGGAAGGTTCCAAAGACGGCGAAGGCCAAGAGCAGTCCGATGAAGAACCCCAGGTCCCCGAACTTAGTGGTGAGGAAGGCTTTGCGGCCGGCGCCGGCCGCTTCGGGCTTTTCAAACCAGAAGCCGATCAACAGATACGAACAGAGCCCCACCAGCTCCCAGCACATGAAGAAGAACAGCAGGTTGTTGGCAATCACCAGTCCCAACATGGAGGCCGTAAAGAGGGAGAGATAGGCGTAATATCTTTTAAAGCGCGCATCCCCCCGGAGATATCCGAGGGAGTAGATCTGTACCATCAGGCTTACCAGGGTGACCACCAGCAGCATGGAGAGGGTCAGCCCGTCTAAATAGACCCCGATCTCCACCTGGTAGACTCCGAACCGAAACCAGGGGAAGGCGCTTTCGTAAGGCAGGGGCAGGGAGTGCTGAAGCCCTTGGATCCACAGAATGGCCGAGTGGAGAAATCCCCAGGAGATGGCCGCAATCCCGAGCGAGGCTCCCCGCAGGGGGAGAAACCTTCCAAAGAAAAAGATGAGGTGAGCGGCAAGAAAGGGTATCAGCGCGATCAGGTAGGCGTGTTCCAGCATTTTTAACCTTTCAAGAGGTTGAAGTTTTCCACGTAGACGGTGTCCCGTTTGCGATAGATGGCCAGGAGCAGCGCCAGGCCCACTACGATTTCGGCGGCGGCGACGGCAATGGTAAACAAAACCAGGCCCTGCCCCAGCAGGGGTCCCGGGTGGAGGTAGCGATTGAAGGCGACTAGGTTTAGGTTGGCGGCGTTAAACATCAGCTCCACGGACATCAGGATGCTGAGAATGTTGCGGCGCGTGAGGACCCCGAAAACGCCGATGAAGAACAATACGGCGCCGAGGGAAAGATAGTGGTAGAGGGTGAGGCTCATGGTTCGCTTTTGGTGAAATAGACGGCCCCCAAGAGAGCGGCCAACAAAATGAGGGAGATCAATTCAAAGGGCACGAGATACTCCGTCAAGAGAAGCTTCCCCAAGGGTTGCGTCGTAGAACTTGGAGGCGACGTGCCGGGTAGGCCGTGCGAAAAGGCGGCGTACACCTTCCACAACGCCAGGCAGCTGACCAGACACACCAGAAATACCCCCAGCCATTGTTCGTTGAGTTGCCTGGCGTGCAAATCCTCCCTGCGCCCGGACAGGAGCACCACAAACAGTATCAAGACCGCAATCCCCCCCACGTAGATCAGGAGTTGCGCGGAAAATAGAAAATCGGCCTCCAGCATGGCGAAGAGCCCGGCGACGGAGGTGAGGGCCAGTCCTAGAAAGAGTGCGGCGTGCACGATGTTTCTTAGGGTCACCGTACAAATGGCGGAGCAGAGCAAGATCCCCGCCAAAAGGTAAAAGAGGACAGGGGTCATTGGGCTCAGTGCCTTTGCGGTTCGGGGAGCAATGGGAGCTGCCCCTCGGGTGCCCGCCATTGTTTTCTCACGGAATCATACCAAACCCCGATCCAGGAATCTCCCTTTCTCCAGGAGCGTACCATCTCTTCGCGGTTGGAAAAAACCAGCTCGTAATCCAGGGAGTGCCAGACGGCTTTCGGTTTAGTCGGGCAGGCTTCCTCGCAGAGGCGGCAGAAGTTGCATTTGCCGAAATCAATGGTGTACCAGGCCACCTTGGATATCTTTTTGCCGGCCTCGTTGGTGGCGTTTTCCAGGGCGATGCAATCGGAGGGGCAGGCCTTGATGCAGAGGTTGCATGCGATGCAGGTTGCCGCATCAAACAAGAGCGCCCCCCGAAAGCGCTCAAAGGGCAGCAGCTTTTCATCGGGATATTGCACGGTGACGGCGGGTTTTAAAAGATATTTGAAGGTGACCCTCAATCCTTTCAATATTGCCACAAATGATTTTCCTACGTTTTTAAAGTATTCCATACAATCACAGCAAGTACAGCCCCGCCAGGGCGATGTTTGCGAAACTCCAGGGCAATAGAAACTTCCAGTTAAAATCCATGAGGCGATCCACCCGAAAGCGTGGGAATGTCCATCGGAACCATAGGAAACAGAACACGATAGCCAAGGTTTTTCCAAAAAACCATATCCAGCTGGGGATAAATCCCAGAAAGGGCAGCGGAGGGAGTCCGCCACCCAGAAAGAAGGTGGCCACTAGACACGAGGAGAGCAAAACGTAGGCGTATTCCCCTAGGAAGAGCAGGGAAAACTTCATGCCGGAATATTCGGTGTGGAATCCCGCCACCAGCTCCGATTCGGCCTCCGGGATGTCGAAGGGGATGCGGTTGGTTTCGGCGACGGAGGCGATCAAAAAGATGAGAAAGGAAAGCTGCCCCACTACGGGATAGAAGAGAAACCACTGCGGAAAAATCCCCAGCCAGTAGCCGGACTGGGCCTCCACGATCCGGGTCAAGTTCAGAGAGCCTGCGAGCATCAGGACCGGGACGACCGAAAAGGCTCGCGGAAGCTCGTAGGAAACAAGCTGTGCGGCGGACCTAAGCCCGCCTAGGATGGAATATTTGCTGCCCCCGGCCCACCCTCCCATCACGATTCCTATCACCGTGATTCCGGTCAAGGCGAAGATATAGAGGATCCCGGTCTCCAGGGGAACGGCCGCCAGACCCGTGCCGAAGGCCACCGGGGCAAAGCACAGGATCACCGGGCTTAAGGCGATGACCGGCGCCAGCCAATGCACCCAGGGGTCGGCCGCAGCGGGAGTGATATCCTCCTTGAGCAGGAGCTTGACGCCGTCCGCGATGGTTTGGGCCCAACCGTGCCATCCCCCCACCCGAGTCGGACCCAGACGGGACTGGATGTGCGCGGAGATCTTTCTTTCCCACCACACCAGAAAGAGTCCGTTGAAGAGAATGATGTGGAGGATGATCAGCGCCTTGACCAGCATCCAGCCGGGGTCCACCCAGATCGCGGAGAGTCCGAGGGAGAGAAGGGTGTTTTCCCAAATCCGGTAGAGCCGCTCCCCCGGAAGTTGGAGCTCTCCGGTTAGGATGCCCAAGAGGAGAATCCCCAAGAGGATCGCAGCTAGAAGAGCTGCTCCTCGGCGGTAGGAGGGGTTCCTCCAGGGATCCTTCCAAAGCTGGGTGGGCCAGTAGCGGGTGCTTGCAGTCGGCATGGAATCAGCGATCCACCTCCCCCAAGACGATATCGATGGAACCGAGTATGGCCACCACATCCGCCACCTTGCCTCCCACAAGAATTTCCTGAAGGATGGAGAGATTAATAAAGGAAGGCGCTCGAACATGCATCCGATAGGGGCTGGCCCCTCCATCTGCGACCAGGTAGATGCCCAGGTCTCCCCGGGAACCTTCCACGTGGACATAGGTCTCCCCCGGCGGAGGCTTGGGGATTTTGGCGATTCCTTTGGCCATCACCTCGCCGTTGGGGATCTGGGCCAGGACCTGCTCGGCAAGATAGACCGATTGCTCCATCTCCGCCATGCGGCAAAGGTAGCGGTCCCAACAGGACCCCCGCTCCCCCAGGGGGGTCTCGAATTCCAACTGTCCGTAGACGCAGTAGGGCTCCATCTTGCGCACATCATAGGCCGCGCCGCTGGCGCGCAGGTTCGGGCCGGTCAACCCCCACCCGATGGCTTTTTCTTTGGGGATGAGGCCGACGTTTTTGGTCCGATCGATGAAGATCGGATTATAGGTTAAGAGATCGTGATATTCCTTCAGACGGGGCTTGAAGTAGTTCAGGAACTCGCGGCATTTCTCGGTCCAACCCTCCGGAAGGTCCAGCATGACGCCGCCGATGCGGATATAGTTGTAGGTCATGCGCGCGCCACAGACCATTTCAAATAAGTCCAGGATCATCTCCCGCTCCCGGAACGCGTACAGAAAGGGGGTAAAGGCCCCGATGTCGATGCCGTAGGTCCCGAAAAAGAGCAGATGGGAGGCGATGCGGTTGAGTTCGCACATAAGAACTCGCAGGTACTGAGCGCGCTCCGGGGCCTGAAGATTGAGAAGGTTTTCCGCCGCCAGACAGAAGACCAGATTGTTGGGCATCGCCGAGACGTAGTCCCACCGGTCGGTGAGGACCACGCAGTGGTGATAGCCCCGGACCTCCGAGAGCTTTTCCGTTCCCCGGTGCAAATACCCGATGTCCGGCTCCGCCTGTACCACCACCTCCCCTTCGATCTTTAAGGCCAGCCGGAGCACTCCATGGGTACTGGGATGTTGCGGACCCATGTTGACAAAAAGTTGATCTGTTTTTAACTGTTCGGTTTGTGTTTCCATTCAATCTGGACTTTTGCAAAATGGAATTGGGGTCCTGTCCAGGGTTGCCTTTCGAAAAACGCTCGCCATTTGCGAGGCTCGCTCCCGAGTTTGGCTTGGCTCTCGCTTCGCTCGTAGCCCAGGGCCAAGC
>JACQJP010000055.1 GCA_016204975.1 Elusimicrobiota bacterium | reverse complement strand
TCCGAAGGCTCCGATGATGGTCTGCAGAAACATCATCCCGATCTGAAGGCCGATCTCGTTCTTCTTCTCGTCTAACTTCTGGGGCGGAGTCGGGGTCTTGCGGGCGATGTCCCCGGACCGAGGCGGATTTTTCTCCAGGCCGGGGGCTCCTCCGCCGATCAAAGGGGCGTTGGGGGTATTGGCGGTGAGCTTGGCCGCTTTGGTGGGGGCTCCGCTGAAGGCCTGGTCCATCTTAAAGCGCGCGCTGTCCCCGTCCCGGTTGGCGAGCCCAGCCGCTTGGGCTGCCAGGTCCGAGGCCTTCTGGAGCCTGGAGAAATCGTTTGGGGAGAGGATTCCCTGCTTGTCGCTTCCGCTGGAGAGGTCCTTGGCCTTGATGCTTCCTTTGAAGGCTTCGCTGAGGCTCGAGGGGGCTCCGCTTTTTAAGGCCACCATGGCGCCTGAGCTTCCGCCTCGGCTTCCGGAAAGGCCCAGGGGAGCCAGTCTTTCCGAGGAACTGGATCTTGAGCTTCCGCTTTTGTCGCCCGCTCCGTAGCGCGCCGCGATGGAGCTCAAGCTTTCCCCTCCTGCGCCCAGGCTGTCCAGCTCCCCTAGAAGTCCTTTTGCATTCAGGCTCCCTTCTGCCCCGCCCGAACCTTCTGCGCCGGATCCCCCTGGGCCGGTAGAGCCTTGTGAGCCCAAGCCCAGAATATCCAAAACTGTTCTTTTAGGGTCAATGGGCCCTCCGGGAGCGCTGTATTCCATCTGCCGCCTGGCCAGCTCCTCATAAAGTTTCCGGCCTCTGGAAGCGGTCTCGGAGGCGTCGCCTTCCCGGGTTTGCCAGCCGGCGCCCGCGTCTTTCCCAGGCTCCCGCACGGCCAGCTCCTCCGAGGAGCGATTGAGAACCGGCACCATCAGCCACAGCCCGATGGCCGCCAGAAAAAGCCCGACGAGCAGAATCCATTTGCTCTCAATTTGCTGTCTTTTCACGGCTCCCACCTCGGTCCCCATAAGGCTACCTCCGCCCCTATAGGAAGTCAAGGGCCAAAGGTCCTAGGCTGTCAATAGGCCTTTAGACCTACTTCCCTATCAAGGAGATTGTAGAGGAAAGATATTAAGAACGCGTTAAGAAATGGACTTTTGTAAAAAGGTATTTTAGGGGCCTGTCCGGGGGTTGCCTTTCGAAAACCGCTCGCCATTTGCGAGGCTCGCTCCCGAGTTTGGCTTGGCTCTCGCTTCGCTCGTAGCCCAGGGCCAAGCCAAACAGGGTTTTCTCCAGGCAATCCCCCGGCCAGTCCCCTTCTCAATATATCTTTGCAAAAAGTAGTCAGGGGTCTGCAGGGCAAACCTCGGCCAGGACCCGACTGCAACAAAAGAAGTCAGGTCAAGAGTTTTGGTTCTTAATGGGAAGGGGGAGAGAGGTGGAGGGGAGAGGTCTCGGCTTTTTTCCGTATTCGGCGAAGATGGCGGTGATCTGGTCGTAGTCCAGCTCCTCTTTTTGCAAAAGCTCCTGGGCGAAACGCTCCACGATGGCCCATTCCGCATGGAGGATCTTTTCGACTTCCTGCATACACTCCTTGAGGATGCCTTGGGTCTCGAGGTTCAGCTTCTCCTTGAGGGCGTCCGAGAGCTCCTCTTTGGGGATGACGCTGAAGTCCCCCACGAAGCCGTTGACCCCCATCCCGTAGCGCCAGACCATGGTGTGGGCGTACTGCATGGCGTGGCTAAAATCCGCCCGGACCCCGTCGGTCGTGACGCCGTACTTGATTCTTTCAGACACATATCCCGCCAGGGCCACCTTGATGTGGGCCAGGATGGAGTTTCGGTCGGTGCTGTAGAACTCCTCCCTGGGCATGGGGTGCACCACCCCCAGGGTTCCCCCTCTCTGGAGGATGGAGACCTTGAAGACGTCGGAGGTGGGGTGGTGGAGATAGAGGACGATCAAGTGGCCGGCCTCGTGGTAGGCGGTCATCTCCCGCTCATGCGGGGTCATCTGCAGGCGGTGGGCGATGCCCAACTCCGTGCGCTCCACCGCCTCGCTGATCTCCGCGTAGGAGATCCGGTCCTTGCCGTTTCGGGCGGCGATCAAGGCGGACTCCTTGACGATGTTTTCGATCTCGGCGGGGGTTTTATAGACCGCTTTGCGGGCCAGGCGGCCGATGTCGACGGGCTCATGCTTGACCTTCTTAAGATAAAACTCAAAGAGCTGTTCGCGCTCTTGCAGGTTGGGGCGGCCGATATAGATTTTACGGTCAAAGCGCCCCGGGCGCAAAAGGGCGGGGTCCAGGACGGATTCCTCGGTGTTGGTGGCCCCCGCCACCACCACGTTGGCGTCGGTGGAGCTTAAGCCGTCCATCTCGACCAATAGCTGGTTTAAGGTGCTGTTGGATTCCTCGCTGCCTCCGAAGGCGTTGAAGACCCTTTGCCGCCCCACCACATCCAACTCATCGATGAAGACGATGCAGGCCCCGTAGGCCTTGGCGTACTGCCGGGCCTGGCGGAAGAGCTTGCGCACGCGCGAGGCCCCCACCCCGACGAAGATCTCCACGAACTCGCTGCCCGCCGTGGAAAGAAAGGGGATGCCGGCCTCGGTGGCGATGGCCTTGGCCAAAAGAGTCTTGCCGCAGCCGGGGGGGCCGACCATCAAAACCCCCCTCAAGATTTTCCCTCCGATTTTCCGGACGCGGGTGCGGTCTTGGATGAGCTGCATCACTTCCCAGGCCTCCCGTTTGGCCTCCGCCAGCCCGATGACGTGCTCGAAGCGGGTGCGGGTCATCTCCCTGTGGACCTTGGTCTTTTTAAAGCGGGCGAATCCCCCCCCGTAATGCAAGAGGTAGAGAAGCCCCACGAAGATCAGGGTTTGGAAGATTCCCCAAGGCAGGGAGGCGATGTTGATGCCGATGATGTAGTCCCGGACATTGGTCTCCATGCCTCGCAGGTACCAGATGGGCAAAAGGACTGCGATCGTGAAGACCGCCAGGACGGTGAGCTTCAACCAGTTGCGTTCAAGGAAGAGCCAAAGTCTGGGAAGGAGCATATCCCGGTGATTATCCTCCGGTGGGGACCTCGCCGCTTTCGGCTTCATCCTCCGCCTTTTGGATGCCCGGCAGGACAAAGGGGATGGGGCGGTCCCTTTGGGGAACGTACTTGACGGTTTCCCATTTAAATCCGGCGAATTTGAGTCCCGTCCATTCTGGGATGTTCCAGGGCCGGGTGTGGACGGTCAAGGTCACGACGCTCCAGACCTGGGTGCGTTGGATGTCCAGCCTGGCGCGGGAGAGGTCCAGGAAGGCCTTGATGACCGAGTTGTTGAAACCCAGGTAGTCCTTCACCTTTTTTTCAATGTCCACCAGCAGCGCAAAGTCCGTGCCTTCATACTGGACGTTGCGGTGGGACTCCAGGTTCCAGCGGCGTCCGGCGTAATATGAGGAGATTTCCATTTTTTGCACCAATACCAAAAGCGAAAAAACCTTGACGAAGCCAAAGAGGAAAAGCATGAAAAGAGGAAACAATAGCACCAATTCCGTAGTCGCTTGACCTTTTGAAAGCCTTGTCGGGACTTTTGCAAGGGTATTGAGAGGGGGAATGGGCAGGGATTGCCTGGAGAAAACCGTGTTTTGGCTGGCATACTGCATGCAGCCAGACAAAATGCCGGAGCGAGGCTGCGATGCCGAGCGTTTTTCGGAAGGCAACCCTGGCCAGAACCCCATGAGTACCTCTTTGCAAAAGTCCAGTTCAAAGATTTTCATGGCAGGAGTTGCACCTGGTACTTTGGCGTCGGATCCGGCCAGACCTGCCCTCCGCTTAACCGGACTCCGGTATGGACGAAGAGCTTCTCCCCCAGACGCGCGCGGGCCAGGGAGTTTAAGTCCACCGGAAAGTAAACGCTGGGCGCCTCCCAGACCTCCTGCACCTCGAAGCGGAAGGGGGAACCGGAAGCCAGCTCCGGGACGGTGGCCAACTGAAAGACCTCGCTTTGGTTTCCGGTCTCCTCGTTGAAGAGGGCATTTCCCCCCTCGGGCCCCACGATGTGAAAAGGCTGAAAGACATCCCGGTCCAGCTGCACCCCGGCAAAATTGATGGAATCCACGAAGTGCATGCGGGGGCTTAGGGATGGGAAGTCCATGCTTCCCAACAAGGCCAAGACATTGAGCCCGGTGTTGAGCCAATAGGCCCGCTTGTAGAAGGCGTGGTCGGAGGTCAGGCGTTCGAAGACCTGGATCTGGCCGTCCGCCACCTCGCCTAAGAGCTGGTAGATCTGGGTGTAGAGAAAAAAGAGGGGGCAGGCGATGCCCTCGTCCTTGTTGCAGGTCCCGTCCGGAAAAAAGCGTCCGTTGTAGGGGATCAGATTCTTATTGGCGTCGTCGTCGGTCAGAAGCTCCAGAGGAGGGATGGCGGGGCCGGCAGCGTTGATGCCCGAGCGGGCCTCTTCGCTGAAGCGGATGTTCCAGGTGCGTCCCACCGGGGCGTTGTCGCAGGTGAAGGCGTTGGCTCCCTCCACCTGTGGGAAGGCCCCGTTTTGGTAGAAAAGGTCATAGACGCTCACCTCCGATCCCGTTTTGCCCACCTTGATCTTGGCCAGCACCTCGCAGAAGACCCTCTGCGGGAAGGGGCCGTTGATGTAGGCCAGGCGGTTGGCGAGGTCGGAGTAGTTGGCGATCTCGGCGAAGACGGCGGTGTCTAAGGCGAACTGGTGGCGGATCTTTTCCCGGGAGATTTTGGCGGTTTCAAAGACGAGATAGACGAAGAGAACCAGGGTGGGCAGGATAAAGAGCGCCGGGACGAGGATTTGCCCTTTTGAGGAAGCTCGAACTTCCATCTTGGGTCCCGCCTCCCTTTCCCCATTGCCAGCACGCTGGGCCCCTCTGGGGCTCCGGCGGGTACCCGAAGCTCTGCGGAGGGTGGGTTACTCTGCCGGGGAAATGAGGCCCATTTCAATCCCTTTGACGACCGCCTCTGTTCTGTTGGATACGCCCAGCTTCTGAAAGATGCTGTTTAAATGGTTTTTGACCGTTTTGACGCTGGCCTTGACCTCCTTGGCGATTTCCTTGTTGCTGGATCCTCGGCCCAACAGGGCCAGGGCCCGGATCTCCGTCTTGGTCAGGGAGACCAGGGAGGCCTCGGCCCGGCTGGGGCTGATCTGGCGCAGGCCCTGGATGAGCTTGCTCATGACCGGTTGCGGGATCAGGACGCCCTCGTTGGCGAAGGTCTTGAGAGCGGCCACCAACTCGGTCGCCGGCAGCATCTTGGAGAGGTATCCATTGGCGCCGGCCTGAATGGCCTCCATCACATGGGCTTCGTCTTCGTAGCTGGAGAGGATCAGGACATTGGTTTTGGGGCACTCCTTGCGCACCAGGCGGGTGGCGGAGATGCCGTCCAACTGGGGAAGCCGGATGTCCATGAGGATCACGTCCGGTTTGAGCTTTTTGGCCAGCCGCACCGTTTCGTGGCCGTTGGCGGCTTCCCCGACTACCTGGATGCTTCGTTCGTCTTCCAGAAGATCCCGGATGCCTTCCCGGAAAAGAGTTTGGTCGTCTGCGATCAGCACGGTGACTTTTTTAGGCACAGTAAGTCTCCTTTTTGCAAAAGTCCGGTCCTTGGTTCGATTTTCCCATATTATGCGGTCATTGTACCTGTTTTTCAATATCTTTTTTTACCGGGGCGGCGACCTGTTGCGGCAGGGTAAAGTAGAAGGTGCTGCCGGTTCCCGGTCCTTGGCTTTCCACCCAGATTTTTCCGCCGTGCCCGGAAACGATCTCCCGGGCGATGGAGAGGCCCAGGCCCAGGCGGCCGCGGGCGTGGCCGGCGTCGGCGGATTGATAAAAGCTCTCAAAGATTTTGGAAAGGTCTCGCGCCTCAATCCCCTCGCCGCTGTCTTTGACCGCCACCTGGACCTGCCCCTGTTGGGGCAAGGCGCAGGCCAGCAGGGCGATGGTTCCGCCCTGCGGGGTATGGCGGATGGCGTTTTCCAGGAGGTTGGTCAGCACCTGGGCGATCCGTCGGCGGTCGGCGCAGATGGCAGGAAGCTCCGGGGGGAGATTCTGTTGGAGCTGAAGGTTTTTGAGGCGGATCTTGTGGAGGGGGCCCGGCAGAACCTCCTCCAGGAGGTGTTCCAACTGAAAGGAGGACATCTGCAGGCTAAAGCGCCCTTGTTCGATCGAGGCCCAGTCCACCAGGTCCGCGATGAGGCGCCCGATCTGTTCGATGCCGTTTTTGGCGTAGCTGAAGAGCTTCAATTGGTTTCCAGTGGGGGTGAAGCTGGAGAGCAACATCTCCAGGCTGGTCTGCAGGGTGGTCAGGGAGTTTGCCAGGTCGTGTGAAGCCATGGAGAGAAATTTGGATTTCATGTTATTTAAGTACGTCAACTGATCGTTGGCGCGCTTGAGGTCCGCAATCAGGCGGCGGTTTTCCTGGGTGAGGAGCCACTGCCCGTAGGCCTTGCCCAGGACGCGCTTGAGGTGCGGGGGGTCCACCGGTTTGATCAAAAAGTCATAGACCGATTCTTGGATGGCCAAAACCGCCGTTTCCAGGGAGGCGTGTCCGGTGATCATGATGATGAGGGTTTCCCCCTTAAGACTGCGGATGTCGCGGACCACGTCGATTCCGGTGCGGTCCAGGAGCTGAAAATCCATCAGGATCAGAGGCGGGGAGTTCGCACGGACCTGTTTCAGGGCCTCTTTGCCGTTGGCAGCTTCCAGAACCTGGTAGCCGTCTTCTTCCAGCAGGTCCCGCAGGGTGGACCGAAGGTTTTTGTCGTCGTCCACGATCAAAACGGTGGGAGAGGGAATTTTTTCAGGCATGGTCTTTTTTCTGGGCGGCGCCCGGGGAGGGGGCGGCAGCAGCGGGCAGGGGCAGGTGCAGGGTGAAGGAGGTTCCCTGGCCCGGCACGGAGCGGACCTCTACCGTGCCGTGGTGGCGATCCATCACCTTTCTTACCACCGCCAAGCCGAGCCCCGTGCCGCTGGGTTTGGTGGTGAAAAAAGGCGTGAACACCTTGTCCAGGATTTCCGCGGGGATGCCGGGGCCGGTATCCGAGATTTCCAGTTGGATGGATTTTGGGGGATGCGGCTTTAGGCTCACGAAGATTTTTCCCCCCTCCGTCATGGCCTGGATGGAATTTCCCAGGATATTGCGCAGGGCCTGGCGGATCTCGTCGGCGTCCATGATCACCCAGATTTCCCCCGGGGGAATCTGCTTGCGCAGTTCCACGGCATCCGGGAAGGGATAGGAGGTCAGAAGTTCTTCTAAGAAGTGGTGGAAGTTGTGCCGCTCGGGCTTGAGCTCCCGGGTGCGGGCGAAGGTCAATATCTCGTTGATGATGGAGTTGGCCTGCTGAATCTCGGACTCGATGATCTGGATATGCTTGAGGAGTTTTGGGTCCAGGTCCTTTCCGTTGGCGCTCATCTTGGCCTTGATGAAGTAGATGGAGTTGTTGATGACCGCCAGGGGGTTCCGGATTTCGTGGCCGACCACCGAAGCCATCTGCCCGATCGCCGCCAGCCTCTCTTTGTGGATGAGCTCATTCTGCGCGGCATGCAACTCCCGGGTGCGCGCATCCACCCGGTTTTCCAGAGAGCGGTTGAGTTTTTCCAGCTCCTCTTTGGCTCCAAGGAGCTGCTGGGTTTTTTGCTGGATGATGGAACCCATCTTTTGAAAGGCCTGCCCCAGCTCCCCGATCTCGTCTCCGGTATCCGCCATCTCCGGCAGATCGAAGTTTCCGGCGGCGATCTGGGCCGAGGCCGCCTGCAGGGCGCGGATGGGCTGGGTGATGTGATTGGCCACCATGAAGCTCAACAGAAAGGTGGCCAGGATGACTATCCACAAGGCGGTCAGGATCTGCTTTCTCATGGTTCGGGCGGTGCCCAGGGCCTCTTCCAGGGGCTGTTGCAGAAAGGCGACCCAACCCAGTTCCTTGATGTGGGTAAAGCTGCCTAGAATTTTTTCGCCGCTTTCCAGTTGCATCTCTCTACCCCCGGAGTCCTCTTGGCTTGTTTGGATGGCCTCCGAGATTGTGGGGGAGAGGGTCTCTTTGGGCGCTAAGACCTTTTGGGGATCGGAGTGAGCGATCAGAAAGCCCTGGGGACCGGCCACGAAGGCCGCCCCGGCCTCGCTGGCAGGGACCTGCTGAAGCATGTAGCTTAGGCCGATCAGGTTGATTTTGCCTTGCAGGGTCCCCACCGCTTTTCTTCGGGAGGGGTCCTCCACCACCAGAGCGATGGTGACGATGGGATAGTTTTCAATGTGCTCCAGCGATCCGATGTATTCGCCTTCCCGAATGGCGGTCAGGTACGCCAGGGAGGTGGCGTGGTCTGGGGAGGAAGGGACGGGAGATCCGGAGAATCTTTCCAGGTGCACGGTTTCCACGCCGTTTAGGTTGAGGACGGAGAGCCTCAGAAAGACCGGGTGGGCTTCCATGATCCGCTCCAGTATCCGGCGTTGGACGTCCGGGTCCATGGAGGTGAAGGATTCAATGCGGGCGGTGACCGCGAGGACGTTGCGAAAGGTTTTGACGTAGTGCACGACCGTCTCGGAGATTCGGCGGGTGGCCGCCTCCTGAACGCGCAGGGATTCCTCCCGCAGGGAATCCTGGGTGAGGGTGACCAGGTGGTATCCCATGCCGACCAGGGGAATGAGTGAAATCAGCAAAAACCAAAACAGGAATTTGGAGAAAAGCTTGCCTCTTTTCATCTGGCTTTCGAGTCTCCTCCCTGATGCCCTTTCAGGAGCTGCCGGATGCGCAGGATCAGCTCCTTTGGATCGAAGGGTTTGGTCAGATACTCGTCCGCCCCCAGGTCAAACCCCTGTCTTTTCTCCTCGCTGGATAGAAACCTGCCCGACATCAAGATGAGCGTAGTGTGGGGCGAGCTTTTGCGCAGTTCCTGGCAGAGCTGGAAACCCGTGGAGTCCGGCAGTTGGATGTCCATCACCACTGCATGAGGGGATTTCGAGCGGGCGGTCTGGATGCCCTCCTTGAAGGTGGCTGCGGTCAGACAATCAAAACCCTCCAGCTCCAGGATCTCCGCCAGGGACTCCCGGAGATTTGCGTCGTCGTCTACAATCAGGATGGTGCTCATTTGCGTTTTGTGCCCGCGTCCGGGGGCACCAGCTTATAGCCGACGCAGGAGAGGGTTTGGATATAGGCGGCTGCCGTTTTTCCGAGTTTCTGCCGCAGGCGCCGGACATGGACGTCCACGGTCCTGGGAGAGCCGAAGTAGTTGTACCCCCAGACCCGCTCGATCAAGTAGGGACGGCTCAGGACCCGTTGGGGCGCGTTCATGAAGACGTATAAAAGATCCAGCTCCTTGGAGGTCAAGCGGATCTCCCGGCCTTTGACCCGCACCACATAGTGGGAAAGGTTGAGTTCGATGTCCCCGGCGCGCAGGATCTCCTCCCGGACCTGGGGGTGGAGCCGCCGCAGGACCGCCTTCATGCGGGCGACGCACTCCTGGATGTCCTGATTTAAAGAAAGGCATTCGTCCGCCCCGGCCTGGAAGTACTCCAGGCGTTGGCCGCTTTCTTGGGGGCCCAGGAGGGCGACGACGGCCAGGTGGCGGGTTTCCCGGCGCTCCCGCAAGGCGCGCAGGAGCTGGAGGCCGCTGCCATCCTGGAGACTTTTGTTGAGGACCAGGAGATCGCACTCCCCCCGGGCGATTTTTTCCCGCACCTCTTTGGCGCTGTGGAGGGTGGAGACCTCGAACTTTTGCTTGGAGAGTTCCTCCAGAATGGAGAGCGCGCGGGCGGGCTCGTTTGAGGCAAAGATGAGCTTGACGATGGTTTAGGCCCCTCCTTGCGGATCGCCTCCGCAGGTTATGTTTCTTCCGATTCCATCTCCACGCGGATGCCCCGCAGGCCTATGGAGTTGACAAAGAGGTTATAGAGGAAGGCGGCCACCACCAAGAGCGCGTTCATCAGGGCCATGTAGAGCAGGGCGAATAGGCCCGTGGCCATGAGGCGGACGCTGGGGCCCAGCCCCCCCAACTGCGGGTTGGGGACGAGAAAGAACGTGACGATGCCCCCGAAAAGTCCCAGGAAGAAAAGAACCGCAGGGACCACCGAAACGATCAGGGACTTGATCGGGATGGAGCGAATTTCATAGCTCATGTACGACCTCCTTTTTGTTTATACTGGACTTTTGCAAATTTATAGAGAAGGGGGTGGCCGGGGGATTGCCTGGAGAAAACCGTGATTTGGCCGGCACGGGCATACAGCCGGCCAAATTGCCGGAGCGAGCCTCGCAAATGGCGAGCGTTTTTCGGAAGGCAACCCCCGGACGAACCCCCAATTCCATTTTGCAAAAGTCCATTTTATATCCAGGTGCTTTCTTTTTTAGGTTCGAACAGTATGATGGTCCGACGGTCTTCCCCGGTGTCCTCCAGGTTTAGGATGCGCACGTGGCAGGGGCGGCCCCGAAAGTCGGTGTCTCCTTCCGCCGGCTCATTGGGGTGTTCCAGGGCCCAGTTGACCAAGCGCAGAAGCTCTTGCTGCCGGCTGTCCACCACGTCCAACAGGTGGAGCTTGGAGGTCCCCATGCCTTGGGTGGCGGCCTTGAGGACCGGAAAATTGGTGTAGAGGACGTTGTTGTTTTCATCCACGATGATGGCCTGGCGGCTCTGGGCCAGAACGCGCACCAAGGATTCCCAGCGCCTCTGCTCCCAGCGGCCTCGCTGCTCCCCTTTATGCTGAACCGCAGCCAACTCCTCCCGCAGGCGTCCCAGCAGGGACTGGAGGTTTTGGGCTAGTTTACCAAATTCGTCCCGCCTTTTAGGAAACTTTAGCTCCAGGTTTCGGGTATTCAGGTTTTCCACCGCATCCAGCAGCATCTGCAGGGGATGAAAGACAAATCGGCTGAAGAATATCTGGAGGGGGATGCCCAGGATCAGAACGATTCCCAGGGCCCCCACGGCGTATTTTTTCATGGCCGCCCCGATGGTTTGGGAGACCTCCTCTCGGGTCACATGCAGGGAGAGGATGCCGGTGGGTTCGTTGCGAGAGAGGATGGGAGCGGCGATCTCGTAGAATCTTTGGTTTTCCCGCTCGAAGCTGCGGATCTTGGGGGCCTTGGCCAGGTAGGCCTGCTGGATGGCGTCGGTGGTCGGCCCGGCCTGCTTTTGGTGCTCCTCGAAGGGCAGGTTGATGCGGGAAGGGTCGCGGTGCCAGCGTACCTCCCCATATTTGTTGAGGTAGAGCACCTGGGCGATGTTTTTGTTGCGGGCCAAGGTTTGCAGGATGTCCATCTCCTCCAAGGTGATGACGGCGGGGTTTTTCTGCAGACCCTTCAGAAGCGAGGGGGCATGGGTCCGGATGATCTGCAGGGTGTCGTTTTTGAGCTGCTCCTCGAAGGTCCACCGGAAGAGGTTGTAGTAGAAGATTCCTCCCAACACCATCGCATAGACGGCGATCATCAAAAAGGTCACTCCCCATTTGAGCTTAATGGACATAGCTAGCACCCTCCGCAGAGCTTCGGGTACCAGGCGGGCTCGCAGCGCTCGCCAGCGTCCTAGGGACCGAGGATGCCTTGGATGCGCTGCAGACCGATGTGGGCGTCCTCATGGGCCGGGTCGAGCTGATTGGCGATCTGCCATTCGTTCCGGGCGTGTTCGTAATCCCCCTTCTGAAAATATATGACCCCGGAGAAGTAGTGTTTGTTGGCCATCCGCTTGGCCTCCTCGGTGGGCAGGACGGCGGAAGGGGCGGCGGATTCGGGGGCTTGGGCCTGGGCGGCGGAAGGCTGCTCTTTTTCCTTCTCCTTTCTTTTCCGCTCCACGCGGGCCATTTCGGCGCGGGCCTTCTTGAGCTGCTGAATTTTTCCCCGGGAACGGGCGATCCAAAGGTCCGCCTCTTGCTCTAGGCCGTAGGGGCGGGCCTTTTGGAACTGGTGGATGGCGGAGTTGAGTTTCTCCTGGCGATAGAGCTTTTGGCCTTCTTGGAGATACTTCACTCCCATCTCCCGGCGGATCTCCTGCGTCAGGCGTTGCGCCCGGAGGTTGGCGGGGTCCATCTGTAGGGCTTCGCTCAGGCTTTGCAATGCCTTTTCGTGTTCCTTGCGGTTGTAGTGGCCTAGGGCCTGCGCCAGGGATTCGCCGGTTTCCCGGTCCCGCAGCGCCGATTCCGCCAGGGTGATCTGCCCCCGCAAGCCCGGAAATTGCGGGTTGAGCACCACCGCTCCGTACCACATTTGGAGGGCCTCCTCGATTTTTCCCTGCGCGTACAGCGCCTGCCCCCGCAGGGTGCGCCTTTCGGCGATTTGATAATGGGTGCGCCGGAGCCAGTCCCTGGCCTTCAGGTTCCAGGGGTCCAGCTGGACGGTTTCTTCGAAGAGGCGCGCCGCCTCCACCAGGCGGCCCTGGCGGTAGAGGGCCAGGCCTCTTTCAAATTTGTCTTCCAGAAGGCTTTGGGGGGAAAGGCCGGTGCCCTTTCCGGATTGAAGCTTGGTGGCCGCGTCCCGCAGGGCTAAGGCCCCACGGAAGTTGGGGTCCACCGAGAGGATGGTTCCGGAGAGCTCCGCTGCCTCTTCATATTCGCCTCTCCGATAGAGGTCCATGGCGTTTTCGTAGATGATATCCAGGGAGCTTTGGGTGATGCGGCCCTTTTCCGCCTGGATGGTGGTGAGATAGCGTTTTCTTTCCTGTTGGGTGGAGAGGGTCCCCACCTGGGTCTTGGAAAGGTCCCAGAAGAGCCTTTCGCTGACGGAGGGTTGCGTGCTCGCCGAGCGCAAGGATTGAGCCTGCGCGGCCGCCGGCAGGTA
The DNA here is from genome assembly GCA_016204975.1 of Elusimicrobiota bacterium. Taxonomy (GTDB): domain Bacteria; phylum Elusimicrobiota; class Elusimicrobia; order JACQJP01; family JACQJP01; genus JACQJP01. The sequence goes on along the minus strand of JACQJP010000055.1, from coordinate 59,828 downwards.
CAGGAGAGCTCCTACCCACAGCAATAGGCGGTTCATTAAAAGGGAAGCCCCCCTCCTTTGATCAAGGCGTTGAGCAGAGGCGCGAACATCAAGACGAAAACGGTGGGGAAGATAAAAAAGAACAGCGGAAAAAGCATCTTGGTGGAGGCTTCAGAAGCCAGGCGCTCCGCGCGGCTGAGGCGCCTAAAGCGCATGTCCTGGGCGAAGTTGCGCAAAAGTTCCACGAGGCTCGTTCCCAGCTCATCCGATTGCAGGATGAGACCCACAAAGGAGCGCAGCTCCTGGATGCCGGTTCGCTGCGCAAAATGACGCAGGGCCTCTCGCCGCAGATACCCCAGCTGGACTTCGTTCAAGCTTTTTTGCAATTCCTCCTCCAAGGGGCTGTGCTGGCGGGTGTTGCGCAGGATGCGTTCGAAAGAGGCCAGGTAATCCAGTCCGGATTCGACGGTCAGCGCCACAAGATCCACCAGGGTGGGGAAATTCCGCAAGATCTGGTCCTGCCTTTTGCGGATGCGTTGGCTGAAGAGGAGGTCCGGAAGGGAGAATCCCAACAGGGCCAGGATCAGCAGGGTCAGGGGATGGAGGGTGCCCAGCAGCAAGGCCCCGGCCAAGACCGCGCAGAAGGCCGTCCCCTGCTTGGCATGCAGTATGGCCACCGGACTGAAGCGGCTGGGTTGCCCTAAAAGGAGATAGTATCGTTCCAGGCTGTTTTTCAAAAAGGTTATCTTCAGCATTTTGGCGTCCAGCCTCTCCCAAAGGCTGCCCTGGGGATTCGGTTCCACGTAGCCCCCCGGTCCAGTTTTGGGGAGGCCTGCCTCGGCAAAGCCGGCGGATCCCGGAGCGGGAGCCGGGCGGAGAAGCTGGTAGACGATGAGAAACACCCCGAACGCAGCGAGAATGGTGAGAAGGATCCCAACGCTCATTTTTACACCCGGATGTTGGCCATGCCTCGAATGATCTGCAGGCCAATCATCTCCCACAGGATCATTCCCAGCAGCACCAGCAACCCCATGGGCTTCAAGTAGAAATCGGCCATCAGTTTGGGCTGGATCATGAACAGAATCAGAAACATGATCCAGGGCATAAATCCCACCACCAGCGCCTGCATGCGTTGCTGAGCGGTCAAGGCCCGGGCCTTCTGCTGGAGTTTTCCTTCCTCCCGGATGCTCTCCACGATGCGGTCGAAGATGCGGGTGAGGTTGCCGCCCACCTGCCTTTGGATGAGCACCGCTTTGACCAAGTAGCTCAGGAGCCGGCTTTCTACGCGCTCCTCCAACCCTTCCAAGGCGGTTTCAAAGGGAGTGCCCAGTTGATAGTTTTTGAGCACCAGCCCGAATTCCTCCGAGATGGGAGGCTGAAGCTCCTTTTGCACCAGCTCAAAGCCCTGCACGAGGTCTAAGCCGGACTTGAGGGCGTTGGATAAAAGGATCAGGGCATCCATCAACTGCGCCTCGATTTTGCGCCCCCGCCTTTGGCGGATGGAGTTCAAGAGCCACTTTGGGGCATAGAAACCGGTGAGCGCTCCCATCGCGGACAAGAGCAGGAAGCCGAAAACGCTCCCGGAGAGCACCCCCAACAGTATTCCCAGGCCTGCCGGCGCCAAGACCAGGTATTGGACCCGGATCTGGATAAACTGCTTATTGAATTCATAGGCCCACATCTTGGATCTTTCCCAGTGCTGGTGGATTTGCCGGTCCAGGATATCGTGGTATTGGGAGAGCAGGCTCCAGAGCGCCAGGAAGGCGAATATCAGACATCCCAGGACGAGCCCCAGAGTGATCGCGCCCGGAACCCGGGGAGCGGCTCCTCCCCCTCCCCGGGGAGGGGCCTCAAAGGTGCGATGGAGGATGGCGGTGAACTGCCCGATGGCCAGCAGGGAGTCCTGGTATTGTTTGGCGCGGCTGGTGGCGATGGCGTTTAAGAAGCTGTCCATCTCCTTGAGCGCCATCTCCATCATGCTGATCAGGGATCTTCCCTTGCCGTCCAGGGAATCTCCGAGGTGGGCCCGGTAGAGACGGTCCAGCGCCATTTGGAAGCGCACCCGGTTGGATTGGTAGTCCACCATCAAGACGCCCGGCGGGAGGTCCTCCCCTCCCAGTTTTTTAGGATAGCTTCGGCGGGTGATCTCAAAAAACTCATAGAGAACGGCGACGGCGTCCTGCCAAAGCCGGGCTTGGCTCAGGAGGCCCTCGTTGGGGTCGTTCCAGGCCGGGCTCTGAAGCTCCGGTTTCTGAAAGCTGGGGTGGTGGTAGATCTCCTGGGTCAGGCGCTTGGAGGTCTCCAGAGTTTGTATCTGGGACTCGGAAAGGCCCGTGGCCGGCCCCGGAAAGGCCGTCGCCAGGGCAAGCCCCAGCAGAAGGCACGGGAAAGGTCGCGGTAAAAGATAAATTTTTATTGGACTTTTGCAAAATGGAATTGGGGGTCTGTCCAGGGTTGCCTTTCGAAAAGCGCTCGCCATTTGCGAGGCTCGCTGCGGGACCCGACTACGGTCGGGGAGTGCCGGCTCAACACGCCTTTGGGGCCCGGCCTCCGGCAATTTGGCCGGCTGTATGCCCGTGCCGGCCAAACCACGGTTTTCTCCAGGCAATCCCTGCCCATCCCCTTCTTCATAGATTTGCAAAAGTCCTGTTCTCATCTTGCTTGTGCCGCTGGGTCTGAAAAGAGGGCGACCGGCAGTTCGATCCCCTTGGTTTTAAACTCCGGAAAAAAGCGCGGGGGGTGACCGCAGGGCGCCAGCTCCCCCAAGATATCGCCTCTGGGGCCGATTCCCTTTTGCTCGAAACGAAAAAGCTCCGTCATCAAGATGGTGTTCTCGTCACGCCCGGTGATCTCGGAGACGGAGGTGACCTTGCGGGACCCGTCCGAGAAGCGCACCAACTGAACGATCAGATGGATGGCGGAGGAGACCATCTCCCTCAAGGCCCAGATGGGAAGGTCGGACCCGGCCATCAGACACATGCCCTCCAGGCGGCTCAGGGCGTCTCTAGGGGAATTTGCGTGGATGGTGGAAAGGGATCCTTCGTGCCCTGTGTTCATCGCCTGCAGCATGTCCAAGGCTTCCGCCCCTCGGCACTCTCCCACCACGATGCGGTCCGGGCGCATGCGCAGGCAGTTTCGCACCAGGTCCCGGATGGTGATCTCCCCCTTGCCCTCGATATTGGGCGGGCGGCTCTCCAGGCGCACCCAGTGCTCCTGCTGAAGTTTCAGCTCCGCCACGTCTTCCACGGTGACGATGCGTTCGGCCGATGGGACGAAGGAGGAGAGGAGATTGAGAAAGGTCGTTTTTCCGGTGCCGGTGCCTCCGCTGATGAGAACGTTTTTCCGGATCTGCACGCAGGCTCTCAAAAACTGGAGGGGGGGCTCGGTGACGCTGCCCAGGCGCAGGAGCTCCTCGGTGCCCAGGGGTTTTGCCGAAAATCTTCGGATGGTCAGGGTGGGCCCGGAGACGGCCAGGGGAGGGATGATGGCGTTGACCCGGGATCCGTCTTTGAGGCGCGCGTCCACCATGGGAACGCTCTCATCAATCCGGCGGCCGATGGGGGCCACGATGCGTTTGATCACCTGCACGATTTGTTCCTCGTCCCGGAACTGTTTGTCCGACAGGCTCAGGCGCCCTCCTCGTTCGATGTAGATCTGATGCGGCTGGTTCACCATGATCTCGGTGACGGAGGGGTCCCGCATCAGGTCCTCCAGGGGTCCCAGCCCCAGGATTTCGTCCAAGAGCTCGGTCAGAAAGCGGGAGCGCTGCTCGCGGGTCAGCTCCAGGTTTTGTTCGCGGCCCAGCAGGTTTTTGATGATCTCCTCCACCTTGGACCGAAGGCCCTGGGCCTCCTCCGGGTTGTCCACCAGGCGGATGCGCTCGGTCTCCAAGGCCTGGACCACTTGCTTATGCAGCTTGTTTTTGAGGCCTTCCCATTGGGAGGGGCGGGAGGAACCTCTCGGGGCGGAGGTCCGGCCGGCGGAGGCGGGGAAGGGTTGGGCGGGGGAGCCGTCCTCGATGGCGCCGGGGCCGCCTCGCCAGAACATATCCGCGGCGGAAGAGAAGCCTCCCACCGCAAAGCGTTCCGCATTCCAATCGCGGGCCACGGGCGGCGTGTTTTCGAGGAGCGGGAGCAGGCCCTTCAAACTCCGGATCCATGGGGAGTGGGGGCGGTCGATCCAGAGCGCCTTCTGGAGGTTGGCGAACTCCGGCAGCCTGTCCTCCCAGGGCAGATAGGCGGTCACCTCTTTTTCTACGGTTTGGAGCGACCTTTCGATCTCTTGCGCCACGAGGGCTCCCGGAATGTCCGACTGGTTGACGAGCATTGAGAATCGGTCCAGCGGAAAGTGGAGATTTCGGACCTCCCGCAGCAGGATGAAACTGGCCTCCAGGTGGGTTCTTTGCGGCAGCAGAACCCAGAAGACGAGGTCCGCCAGATCGAAGCTGAAAAGCTGGATGGGGAAGAAGGGGTCAATGTCCAGGAAGAGGTCATAGGACTCGGAGAGACTGGCCAGGACCGGCAGGATCAGCGCGGGGGAAAGGCCCAGAGCCTCGGTCCTCTTTTTGGCCATGGGCAAGACGCCGACGCCATAGGTGGAGGTGGGGATGCGGCCCCTGAGGAGTTTGGGCGGCAGGCTTTCCACGCCTTTGCGCAATTGGACAAGCTCCGCTAAGCTGGGGGGATTGGGAAGGTTAAGAAAGTAGGAGGCGTCCGGGCGACAGAGTGGATCCAGGCAGACCAGGATCGTCTCCCGGTTTTTGGAGCCGGCCCAGCCCAAGGCCAGGTTTAAGGCGATCTGGGTTTTCCCCACCCCTTCCTTGGGGCCGGTGAAGGCCACAATTCTGGATTTAACTTCCGCCATTTTCGTCTACGCCTGAGCCTCCTACTTTACAATCTCGAAGGTGACGAAAAGGAAGAGGGAGGACTGCTGGTCCAGGGTGGCGGTGCTGGTAAACAAAAGCCCCAGAAGGGGAATGTGACCCAGGACCGGGACCCGTCTTTTGGTTTTGGTGCGTTCGCTGCGCTTGAGGCCCCCGATCACCAGGGTCTCCCCCCCTTTCAGCGCCACTTCCGTTTGGGCCTGGCGGGTGACGAGGCTGGGAACCGCCACGTTTTGGATGACCAGGGGTTTGGAAAAATCGGGGTTGGACACCTCCAGCTGGATTTGGGCGTTGATGAGCTCTTTCTTTTTGTCCACCAGGTTCGGCAGAATGTTGAGGATCACCCCGAATTTCTTGAACTCTACCCCCACTCCCTGAACGTTCACCACCGGGAAGGGAATCTCTCCCCCCACCACAAAATTGGCCGAGGCGCCGCTTTTAGCGATGACCCGGGGGTTGGAGAGAAGCTGGGCCTTGCCTTCCGTCTCCAAAAACCGCAGGGTGCTTTGGAGCTGTGTTTTGCGCTGCAACTCTCCTACCTTGATGATCCCCGGGATCACCGTTTCTCCGAACTCCAGAATCTCGTTCCAACTGAATCCTCTTTGCCCTTCCAGGGAGCCGCTGATCTCCACTATGTCGGCGCTGACGGCGATCAGATCTTCGGCCCCGGCGGGGGCCGCCCAGGAAAGAGCCAGCAGGATCGGGAGCAGGTTCACCCCGGAATATCTATGGTAGCGGTCCATGGTATTATCGGAACAACTTTCTAAAGCTGGCCATCTCGATAGGGTGCATCGCGGCGTCCCCCACTCCCCGTACCACCACCTGCACGTTCCCCTGGAGGAGGGCCAGAGCCAGGTACTGCGACTCGTTGGGATTGAGGGCCACGCTGAGGGCGCCTTTCTCCCTGAATTGCGCCCGCTCCACTTCCGTTTTCTTCTTTCTCTCCGCCTCCTCCTCGGCCATGCCCTGTCCGAGGTTGATGCCCACTCCCAGGACCAGGATGTTTTGCAGGATGGTGGCGGTCACCTTCTCTTTGCGCCCATCCGCCATGAGGGCGTCGAAAGTGACCAGGATATCCGCTCGGTCTCCGGGTTTGATGAGCTGTAGGAGGTCGTTTTCCACCGGAAGCACCATGCCCCGGTAGCCCGGAGGGACCTTCAGGCTCAGCCCCGCTTCCGGACTCAAGGTCAACAGGGCGGCGGCGGTGACCTGGTTGCCCTTGGGGATGCGGATCTTGCTCACCAGGTTTTCCACCTGCTTGATGTCCGCCGGGGAACGCACCTCAAAGGCATCCTGTTGGATGTATTTTCTGGGAAGGGTTTGGGTTTCCAAAAGCCCACGAGTCAAGACGGTCCGCTCCGGGATGTCTCGCCTGGCCACGATCACCTGTGCCGTCTCATAGGCGCGGGTGATCGCGATCTCCTTGGAGCGCAGCCAGAGAAAGAAGAAGATGGAGGCAAACAACGCCAGCAGGAGCGGCAAGAGCATGTTCTTTTTTTGCATGGTTTGTTCTCCCTTAAAAGCCCACGATGTCCACCAAAGGCCGTTCTATCGGCATGCGAACGGTGGCTCGGAGCTCGCGCGTGCCTGGGTGCTCAGGATCTTGAAAAAGAATGTTGACGATGGGAAAGATCAGGGGCATGTGGTAGCGGAGCGTCACCACGATGTCGTAGTTCATGGGATCGGCCCTCTGGCCGCGCTCGGCCACTTCCCGGTCCAGAAACGTGGGTTCCACATCGATGTCGGCGATCGAGGCCTGGGGAAGCATCTGGCGCAGGATCCTTTCCATCTGCGGCTCGTTGGGGGCCCCCGGGCGGGAGGTCATGGATCCCACCCGGGCCACTTCAAAGGCGGCATGATTTAAAAGGATGGTGGTAAAGGCCAAATGCCCGATCTGCATGATGGCGAAGACCACCAGGAAGAAGACGGGCAGAATGAGGATCAGCTCTACCAGGGTCTGTCCCTTTGTCGCGCTCTTCTGGAAGGTAAAAATTATCCTCCTCCGAGGCTGGAGGCGGCCCCGGTGATCATCTGGGAGATTTGATCGAAGAGGTTGGGCAAGAACCGTTTGATGGCCACGCCGACGATCAGGACCGCTCCCACGATGACGGTGACCATCAGAAGATATTCGGTCGCGCTTTGGCCACGTTGGGATTTTGGTTTTCTGAGCCAGTTTTTCAATTTTTCCTCCTTTCCCTAATAATGCGGCAACAGGATTGCCAAGGCCGCCTTTTTGAATATCTCGGTCAAGCTGGTATGCATCACGGCATGGAGCGCCGCAAAGAGCACCAGGAAGGCCACGGTGGCCAGCAGGTACTCCGTGGTGGCTTGTCCTTTTCCCCCAAGCCTTTTCACCTGTCTGAGTGTAACAGGGGCTTGAAAAATTGTCAAGGAATGTCATTTTGCCTTCATCAGAATTTCATCTTTACTGTCAGGTGGTGCGTCAAGCCCAAAGCCCCCATGGGAGCGAAGGCGTAGTCCAATCCCATCCCGTATCCAAAGGCGCGGTTGGAAAACAGACCGATTCCGAGGCTCAGGCCGGAGGTGCGGTCCATCTGAATCGTTTTTAAAAAGGAGCTCAGGTTCTGGCCCAGGTTGTCGGTGGAGAAAAATCCCGCCCGGAAGGCGATCTGGCCCAGTTGCAGGAGATATTCCGGGACGATAAACTCTCCTCCGATTCCCACCCGGGTCTCATTGTCGTTGGCTTGGGAGATCTCCAGGGAGAGGTTGAAGGTCTTGCGGATGTTGAGGACTCCTCCGAACCTTAAGGTGCTGGCCACATCCGCTTTAGGGGCGCCGAAGTTTTGCAGGGCAAATCCTGCATGGAGGTTTTCCCGAATGCGCACCAGGGCTCCCAGGTCCGCCACGAAGCTGTCCTGGATGGGGCCGGAGTTGTCTTCATGCACCCACTTCAGGCCCCCCCCCAGAAAGAGCCTTTCGGTCAAGAGAGAGCGGGCGACCGCGAAGGTGGAGAAGAAATCCCGGACTAAGACCGTGGTTCCCACCTGGGGGATGCCCTGTTCGTTGCGAACATCGAAGTCGTCCAGGGTGAAGTAGGCGAGATTAGCTCCCCAGACGGTGCGGCCCAAGGGATGGGCGTAGGCGAGATACTGGCCGTTAAAACCCTGCAGCCAGTTGGTGTAGCCGAAGACGGCCTCTTTTCTTTGGGTGCGTCCCAGCCCCGCGGGGTTCCAGGTGAGGGCGTCGGCGCCCTCGGCCTGCGCGACGTAGGCGCGGCCCAGGGCCATGGCTCGGGGGTTTCCGGCGCCGATCTTTAGAAACTGCGCTCCCCCGGTGCCCGCGTCGGAGTCAATGGCCCGTGCGGGGGACCATAGGCAAAGCAAGAATAATCCAAATAGGAACAGGACTTTTGCAAAATGGAATTTCTGTTTTTTTGCAGGCGGGTCCTGTCCAGGGGTTGCAATCCCTGGCCACCCGCCTGCGGTAAGACTTTGCCATCTCTTATTGGAAAAGTCCCTGAGGTTTTCCCCAGTGGAATTGGGGGTCTGTCCGGGGGTTGCAATCCCCACGGCCACCCCCTTCTCTGTAAATTTGCAAAAGTCCCGGGATTTCATGGTTTAAGGAATCAATATATTTCTTACGGTCTGTAAAACCTTTTGGTCTCCTTCGGTCGTCTCGGCGCGGAAGACGGCAAAGTAAACCCCGCCCGTCACTCTATTTCCGGCTTGGTTGTCCCTGCGCCAGAGGTAATAGACGTAGGAAAGCTCGGAGGCGTCTCCCTGGATGCCGCAGCTTTCGGAGCGCACCATCTCGCCGCTTAAGGTGTAGAGTTTGAAATTAAGTTGCGCTTTTAACGGGAGGGCGATCAGAAAGCAGGCGTCTCCGGAGGATGGGGTGGAGGCGTTGCAGGCGGAGGCGCTGGCCACCGGTTGGGTGCACTGAGTCACATTCAGGGTCAGATTTTTTAAAGGGTTTGGAAAGACGATGGTGTTCTTCTCGAAATCTCCCTGGGGATCCGCCGAGCCCACCTGAACCACGGAAAGCTCGCTGACGATCTGGTCCGGCACCAACAGGCCCTGGGCCCCGGCCACCACATTTCCCTCGTCGTCAATGGCGTTGGAAGCGGTGGAGGCGATGATCCGGAAGACATAGGCCCCGTTTTCCAGGCGCGTTTTAGCCTCGTTGGTTCCGTCCCAGAACTCCCGGATCAGGGTGCGGCTGGGGCGAAACCCCACAAATTTTCGCACCAGGAGGTTCTCATTGCCGAACCCGTTGGTGAGGGTTCCGGGCTTGTAGATTTGGACGGCGACCTTCATGGCTTCCGAGACCTGGTAGCTGATCTGGGCCCGGGGCTCGCCGCCCGGGGCCAAGAGCTCCTGGATGGAGACGTCGTAGATGCGCAGGGGGTCCACGGAGACCGTAGCCTGGGCGGTGGAGGTGGAGGCGGTGACGGAGGCAAAATCCTGCGCGACGGCCTTGACCGTGTAGAGGCCGGGGCGGACGAAGCGGCCCTGGTCGTCCCGGGCGTCCCAGAATTCTTTATTTAAGATGTTGCCGAAGCGCACCTGGCCGCTGATGATGGTGCGCGCCGTTTGGCCGGTGTCGTTTTGAATGACGCGGATGGTGACCGTGGATTCCCGGGTGACGGTGTAGTCAATCTCGAAGGGCGGCAGGGTGATCGTCTGGGAGGAGTTGAAAAGCTGGGGGAGGGTGGGGATGACCTGGAAGACGGTGAACACGATCTGTCCCCGGGCCACGTCCGCATCCGGGGTCAGGAGGTCGGAGCTGCGATTGCCGAAACCCTCGTGAAAGATCAGGGTGGAGACGTAGTCCCCGTCCGGGACGAATAGCCCCTCTTCGTTTCGGCCGTCCCAGAATTCGGTGATTTTTTTTCTTCCGGGGCGAAAGCCCGAGAGGGTGCGCACAGAGCTGACCCCGGAGGGGTTGGGAAAAGGCCAGTTGGTGACCACATCCGTCCCCGGGGGATAGATTCGCCAAAAGACCGTCCCCCCCTCCGAAAGCTGGTAGGTCAGGGTGGCGGCGGCGGTGGAGTCCGAGATCAGGGGGGAGGTGGCGACGTCGGTGATGCGGAAGAGCTGGATGGGGAAAAAGACGGTGGTGGTGGTCACGCGGTTGGTGAAGACCGGGTCCCGGACGGTCAGCTCCGCGGCATAGGTGCCGGAGGAGGCCGGACTCCCGAACTGGTCTTTTCCGTCCCAGCCGCCGGTGCCCACCGGGTCCACGATGAGGGTGTTTCCGGAGCGGGTCTCGCCGTTGACCAGGGTCCGGATGAACTGGGTCGCGCCTCCGACCAGAGGTTTTAAAATCCTTAAGGAGACGATCCCTTCCCGGGACATGGAGTAGCTGAAGGTGAAGGGAGCCACTGCGTTGATGGATGGGGCGGTGCCGATGGTCGTGGACTGAGGCTGGAGCTGGCTGATGTCCACGAAGCCCCTTTTGATCTCCACCGTGCTGACGGTGGGCTTGGAGGTGGTGCGGATGGGATTTTCCAGGTCCCGTCCGAAGAGGACGAATTTGTAGTTTCCGTCCGTAAGAAAATTGCCGGCCGAGTCCCTGCCGTCCCAGAACATCACCTCCGTCAGGCGAGCCGGTTTTTGCTCTACGAATTCCCGCAACAGGGTTCCGGCGGTCGGCTGGGGGATGGGATTGTTGACGTTATCGAAGGTGGTGGAGGGATGGTAGATGCGCCAGGTGATCTCCATGGGTTCGGCGGTCATGAAGCTGAGCAGCGCCAGGGCGGTGGAGTCGGCTTGGAGGGGGCTGACGCTGACGTCGGTGATCTGGAGGGGATCCACCGCGATCTGGCGGCTTTTGCTGACGGCATGGTCCAGACCGAAGAAATCGGTATTGGTAGCGTGGATCACGGCGGTATAGATCCCGGAGGAGACCCGGACGGCGGAGTTGTCCCTGGCGTCCCAGGAGAACCCCACGGTCAGGGTGCCGTCCGGCTCGATTTCTCCTTGGTTGGGCAGGTTGAAGACGACGTCCCGGACCTTATTGCCGGTTTGGGTGTCTATGATATCCAGCGTGGTCGTGGCCGCTTTGGAGAGCCGGAAGGTGATATTATAAGGAGCGGCGGCCACCGGCGTGACGTTTCCGACTACGGTCGGGGAGCTGCGCACGACATGGATGTTGACTACGTCAATGCTCAGAGGGTCCTGCCCCGCGCCCGGAAAGGCGAAGACGTGGGTCTCCTGAAGGGTCCCGGTGGCAGTGGAGGTAGTGATGATCTGCGCCGTGGCCTTAAAGCCATACTGCCCGTTGGTTTTCCCGAACTCCCCCAGGATGTTGTAGTCTCCCTCCCAAGCGTCACAGTGATCTCCCGCAGTGGGGTTTGGAAACTGAAAGGTCCGGACGGGGTTGCAGCCCTCGTTTAGAGCGCCGCTGACGCAATTTACTCCGTCGAATTTGATGATGTCTATGGTCAGCTCATCTGCGACCTCATCGATGTTGGCGCACAGCCTGGCGCTTGTCCGTTGGGCTGTGCCAAGATTGTCTGGATTGGTGCTAAATCCAGGTCTTTGTTCAAATTCAATGCGGGGGTCGTTGTTGGTTCTGGTGTTTGTGAATGTTACGGGGCTTGTTGAGGTAAGGACCCTTTCTTCCACCCAGGCATCGGTGACTTTGAGGGCTCGGGAGAAAGAGAGAGGCAGGCAGGAGAGGCCCAGGGCGGCGAGAAGCGCTTTGCCCATATATAAGGTAAGTCTGCGACAGGACCGCTGCGACAGGAGCTGCTGCATGGTGAAGGGAATTTTAAAGGAAGGGTGTTACCAACGTATTAAAAAATTGTTAAAGAAATGTTAATTCTGGACTTTTGCAAAAATTCTTAACGGAGGCGGTATTGGAGGAGTTTCCCCTCGGAGAGGGCCCAGAGGGTGTGGGGGCCGGCGAAGACAAAAGAATTCCAGGGGATCTGAAGGGGAAAGGTCCTTTGGATCTGGAAGGTTTTTTCCAGCGCTTTCAACTGGAGCAGCTTCTTTTTTTGGACGTCCAAAATCCACAGGAAGTTTTCCTGCCACTGGAAGGCGGCGGGAGATATCCCTTCGGGGAGGGACCGTTCGGCCCAGAGGATCTGCGGATTTTGCAGGGAGTGAAGGCTCAGTTTGTTGGAGAGGGCGTCGAAGGACCAGAGGTCTTCCCCCCGAAAGCCCAGGGCGATGGGGGAGGGGCCGGGGCTGGGATACTCGGCTAGAATCTTCGAAGGGTCTTGGGGGTCATGTTTGAGGATTCTTCCCTGCCCCGCGTCCGCGGACCAGAAGGCCCCGGCTCCGTAGGCCAGGGCCACCGGATGGTAGGCTCCGGCGGAGAGGGTAAAAGAGGCGGGTCCCCGGCTTTCCGGAAGTTTCTCCGGAGCCAGCGCGCTCCAGCTTCCGGACCAGTCCGCAATCCAAAGGCGGCTCCCGTCCCAGGCCAGGGCGGTCGGGTTTTCCGGGGCAGCCAGGGAGTAGGCGGCTTTTGGGTGAAGCCCCAGGTAAAGGTTTTTATATCCCAACCATCCGGCGCCGGCTAGGATGAGCAAGGCCAGCGGGGCCGCCAGCGCATAGAGGCGGCTTCTTTTGGATCTGGCGACGATCGGCTGGACGGTGGTGATGACCTGGGGATGCTCCACGCCGTGGATGGCGAAATGTTTCAGGACTGCCGTTACCTTGAGGATCCAGTGGGTGGTGTTTTCTAAGATCCGGGTCATTTGGGCCGCTTGCTGAAGTTCCATGTCCTCTCGGCCCCGGAGCTGGCGGTGCCAAACCTCTCGCTCCCGCCTTAAGCGCTCCTCCCAGGTGGCGAACTCCTTGCGGTGAGTCTCCCAGAGGGACCTTTCCCGGTCCCAGAGGTCCCGCCACTGTTTTCTCTCCGCCTCCCAGGCCAGCTTCATCTCCTGGAGGCGGTTCTCCAGCTCCTCCGTTTTTTGAAGGGCGAGCTCTTTGTCCTGCTCGGCCTGGTTTCTTTCCTGCCTTTCCTTTAAAAACTCTCCCAGGGTGGATTCCAGGGCCTTCTTGGCTTCCTGGAGCTTGCGCTCGTATTCTTCTTTTTCCGTCTGCAGACTCTTTTCCAGTTCCTGGAGTTTGGACTTCCAGTCTTGAATCTCCCTTTTCAGCTCCGCCTCTCTTTTCTCCCCGGCCTGGATGGCGGCCCGCAGCTTGAGTATCTGCCGATGGCGCTCCTGGTCCTCCACCTCTTTTTGGTGTTGGAGGGCGTTCAGATGCCGGAAGCTCGTCTCAAGCTTCTTGCGGGCTTCCTCCGCGATGTCTTGGAGGAGGAGGATTTCCTGACGGTGGGCCTCTTTTTGTTTCTCCAGGTTTCTTTTTTCCTCCTGAGTTTCGGAGGCGGATTCCAGGGAGGATTCAAAGAGATGTTCCTGGAGGGCGCGGTGCTCCTGGTGGAGGCTTAACAGCTTTTCCTCCGCCGCCCTCAGGCGCTCGCCCAACTGCTCGATATTTTTTTCCTTGAGCTCTAAAAGTTCCTGCCAAAAGAGGCGGTCCTGCTCCTGGCGCTCCTGAAGGCTTTTGAAGGCCTCTTGGGTGGCCTCCTTCTGGGCCTTTTGAAGGTCCCCTTCGGGGCTTGGGATCGGAAATTCCAGGGCTGGGAGCGCCGTCTCCCGGCTGGCCACCCTTTCCCAAAGTTCGTTTAAGGCTTTATCCAATCTATCGGAGTCCATATGTTCAGTTTAGTTTAACAGGTTTTCTCTTCCAGTCAATGCCCTCCGCAGTACTGCGGGTACCCGCCGGGGAGCCGGAGGCTCCCAGCGTGCTGGTGCCCTATTCCTTCATGGTTTCGAGGAGTTCGCGGTTGGCGGGGCCTAGGTCTATTTTTTTTCCTCTATAGGTGCTTAGGAGGGTGCGGAGCTTCTGCAGGCGGATGGATTTTGGAGCCCCGCTCTTTTCGAGTTTGAGGTACTCGCCCCAATCCTTTTGAAACGCCTGCAGGGCGGAGGGCTTGTCCACGGCTTTTTGCTCCCGGCGTTTTTCCTGGATCTTTTTAAGTTCCTTCTCCGCCTTTTCTCGACGCCCCTCCAGACTTTCCAATTTTTGCCGTAGGGCTTCTTCTTTTTCCCCGCGCTCCGCCAGTTTCTTTCTCAGGGTCTCCAGCTCGAGTTTCAGGTTGAAGACTTCCAGGCGGAGCTTTTCTTCCTCCCGCTCGGTCCTTTGCAGCATTTTCTGGATCTCTTTTCTGGATTCCATCTCCATCTGGAGGAGGCGCTCGTACTCTTCTTGGGGGCTGGGCTCCCCGAAGCGGTGGGTCAGGGAGAGGGTGTGTCCTAGGATGATGGAGCCGCTCAAGGGGGTGGAGAGGGCGTAATCCAAGCGGGTGCCGAAGAGGCGCAGGGAAGCCCCCAGCGTCCAGAGCTTGGAGCGGTTGCCCAGGGAGAGCCCGGAGCGCAGGGCATAAGATCCATGTCTGCGGGTGCTCCACCACCTCTCGGAGGCCATGGCCAGTGAGAATCCCCCCTGTTTTCTGGAGCTGGCGCGGTGCACCAGGTCGGTCGTCAAAAGCAGGCCCCTCGTCTTGGTCGCCAGGCCCAGGCGCAGGATCCTCGGGACCCGGTCCGCAGTTTGGTTAAGACTCAGGTCCGGTTGGTTGAAGTTCAAAAGGGAGAGTCCCAAGGCGTAGCGCTGCCGATAGAGGTAAAAGGCGCCGGCGTCCAGGCCCAGGCCGCTTGTGGAGTCGGAGGCTATGAGGGAGTCCCTTTTGAGTATCTTGAGGCTCCCCCCCCATCCGGCCCGGCCTCCCCACAGGGGATAGATCCCGCGGGTTCCGTAATGGAAAGAAAAAGCGGTGTCTTTGGAAAAATCCCGCCGCATCTGCCTTTGGAAGCCGAAGGCCAGGCTGCCGGGACGTTCCCCGAGCTGGAGGGGTTGGGAAAAGCCGAAGAAAATGGATTCCACATCCGCCCGGCCTCCCGGAGCCGCGAAGAACCGGGCGAACTGGGAGGAGATTTCGGTCTTTCCGAGATTTCCCAACCCGGCCGGGTTGAAGGCCAGCGCCGAAAGGTCGTCCGAGACGGCGGTGAAGGAGTTGGCCAGGCCCGCCGCCCGCGCCCCCACCCCGAAATCCTCGAAGGCGGCAAAAGAAAGCACCGGAAGCAAGAGAACGCAAGAACAAGCAAGAAAAATTTTCATTCAAACAGCTGGGTTTGTTTGGGGATTTCTTGGTAAAAGCAGATGCCGTCCCTGCCATGGGCCTTGACCCAGTAGAGGGCGTCGTCCGCCTTATCCATAAGTTCCTCGATCTTGCGCCCGTCCTGTGGAAAAATGGCGATGCCCAGGCTGGCGGTCGCCGAAATCTCGCGCGCCCGGGCGAAGGGCACCGGGATGCGGATCTGGCGGATGGCGTTTCGGATGCGTTGGGTGATGGTGCGGGCCTCCTCCTGGGCCGCCTGCGGCAGCAGGATCAAAATCTCGTCTCCCCCATAGCGGGAGGGAAAATCGATTTTGCGGATGTTGGAAAGCACCCTCTGAGCCACTGCCTGTAGAAGGAGATCTCCGATCTGGTGCCCATAGGTGTCGTTGGTCTGCTTGAAGAAATCCAGGTCCAGAATGACCAGGGAGAGGGACTGTCGGAACCTTTCGGCGCGGTAGATCTCCTCTTTAAGTCTTTCCATAAAGTAGCGCCGCACCGGCAGGTGGGTGAGGCTGTCATGGAGGGAAAGGGTCTCCACCTCCTTGAAGAGCCGGGCGTTGGAGAGCGCCATGGAGATCTGCCCGGCGAAGGATTGGATGAGGGCCAGGTCCTCCTTTTCGATAGGTTCTTGGGAAAGCAGGTTGTCCACCGCTAGAAGCCCGATGTGTTTTCCTTGGTTGCGCAGCGGCAGGTAGATCAGGGTGTCCTCAAACTCCTCCTGGATGGCGCCGGCGGTTTCTCCCAGGATCGCCTGGGCGAAGCGATGACTTGCGGGACTTAAGGGGATGTGTTCGGCATGGAGGTTCTGAACGCGCCCGCGCACATCCACACTCAGCTCTCCCTGGAGAAATTTCTCCTCCGGATCCACCAGGTACAGACGCACCCGGTCGAAGCCGAAATGCTGCTGAACCGCCTGTAGGATGAGGCGCAGGCGGTCCTCCACCTGCAGGGAGGCCGCGAACATGGAGGAGAGCTCCGTCAGAGTGCCCAGGCGTTTCAGGCGTTCTTGATGTCCTTGCAGGAGCTGGGCGTAATAGAGGGCCCGGGCGAACTCCGCCGCCGCTTGCTGGAGCCGCTTTTTTTCCCGGGGGCGCAGGGTTCGGGCGGATTTGCGGCGCTTTAAGCGCAAAAGCCCGATCGTTTGGATCTCAAGCTTTTGGGTTTGCGCCGTCAGGGGCAGGTAGAGGAAGGGGTGGGAGAGGATCTTTTTGTGGCCGGTCAGGAGCGCCTGAAGGGGGCTGCCTTCAAAAATGGGCAGGGATTCCTCCGCCTCCCAAAGCTCCCCAAGGTAGATGCTTTTTTCCAGCTGGAGAGCGTCGCAGTAAGGACGCTTCAAAAACAGGTCTATCTCCTGCGCCCGGCTCTGGCGATAAAGAAGCCGCAGCCCCCTGGAGATCGTTTCGGGGAGGCTGAAGGGGAAGGGAAAGCCCTCAGTCATATAGGGAGACCACATAGTCTATTTCGGCGCTGGCATGCAGGAGCTCGCGTTCTAAAAGCTTTTCACTGTACTCCTTTTTCAGTATGGCTTTCAGGATGTTTTCTAAGGCTTCCTCGATGATTTTCTCCACCGCCCCGGAGGCCACGAAGTTCGGCAGGGATCGGGCGCGTCCGATCGAGGCCTGGAAGATCGTTTGGAGCTCCGGCTTTCTGTCCAACTCCCCGGCGAGGCTTTCCCGAAGGCATGGGAGACGTCCCAGGGTTTGGGGATAGCGGTTTTGCATCCGTGGGGAGAGCAGGACCTTTAAGAGCTCCAAGGCGTTTGACGGCGTGGACGCCTTTTTCACGAGGGCCAGGCACTGGACTTCCAGCAGCGGCGTGGGATTGGGGGAGGGGAGGGGATAGGGAGCCAGCCCTAAGTTTTTGGGGACGGCGGGGCAAAAGTCTGGATGGCGGGGATTTAAAGAGGTCTTTTTGGGTATCTCGCCGGAAAGGGAGAAGGCGAAGTTCCCCTGGAAGAAGTTGCCGTAGGGGAGGCCTCCCAGGCCGAAGAGGGGCTGGATCCCTTCGACGATGAGGTGGAGGTAGGCGGCAAATCCGCGGCGGGTTTCTTTCCGGTACAGGAGGCTCCGGTGCTCTTGGGGATGGACGAAGTCCCCGCAGAATCCCCAGACGCAGGGGGCCAGGTCGGCGAGGGTGAGGGTTTCCCGGCAGCCGGGGAACGCGAGAGGGAACAGTGAGCTTCCCGGCGTGCAGGATTTTTTGATGTGGCGGCAAGCCTCGACGAAACCTTCCCAGGTACCCAAATCCTTTTTGGGATCCAGCCCAAAGGTTTTTAGAATGTCTTTGCGGTAGAAGAGGTGCCTCAGACCCATCATCCAAGGGAGGGCAAAGAGCCTGCCCTGGGAGGCCCCCAGCGTGCAGGAGGGCAGGGCCGCGGGGTGAAATAGGGGGAGCTGTTTGAGGAACTCCGGTTCCTGGAGCTCTTGCAGCAAGCCCAGGGAAGCCAGGGTGCCGGTCCAGGTGCCTCGGATCTGCACGAGGTCCGGAAGGTTCTCGGTCTCTGATTTTTTTAGGGCGCGGATGAGGTTTTTCCAGAGGGTTTTGGGGTGGAAGACGGATATCTCTACCCGGGGATGGGAAGGAGTCTTCAAGAAATCGCGTAGCTCCTCCTCCAAGACATTCTTGGTGGGGGCGCCGTTATTGGGAAGAACCCAGAGCTTGGTGACGGTTTCCAAGCCCTCAGTCATGCTCGGCATTCCAGTTGATAAAGGGGAGACTGGGATGGATGGAGAGGGAAGATTTTTTAGGGAATTTTCCACTGCGGAGTTGAAAATAGGCCGCTGAGGCGATCATGGCGGCGTTGTCGGTGCACAGCGGCGGGGGTGGACAAAAGAGAGGCAGGTTCTCCCTGCCGCAGGCCCGCTTCATTTTTTCTCGCAGACGCCTGTTGCAGGCCACCCCCCCTCCCAAAAAGAGGCTCCGCGCGGAGCACACTTGGGCGGCATGGAGGGTTTTTTGGACTAGGGTGTCCACGATGGCTTCCTGGAAGGAGGCGCAGAGATCTTCCAGGCTGGCGCCGAGGCGTCTACGCCACTGGGCAGGATCGGCCGCCAGTTTCTCCATGCCTTTCGGAGATTGGATGGGGAAGCCCGCGTCTTTGAGGAGGTAGAGGGCGGAGGTCTTCAGTCCGCTGAAGGAGAAGTTGAAGGAGCCGGGCAGGGTGGGTCTGGGCAGGGAAAAGGCGCCGGGATTTCCGGCACGGGAGGCGCGATCAATCAAGGGTCCACCAGGATAGCCCATGCGCAAGAGCTTCGCCAGCTTGTCGAAAGCCTCTCCGGCGGCATCGTCTAATGTTCTTCCCAGAACGTGATATTTTCCAAGGGACCGGATATGGAGGAGGTCGGTGTGACCCCCGGAAACGATCAGGGCTACGGCGGGAAGCGGCAGGGGGTCGGGAACCGTGCGGCCGTTTGTTTGAAGCAGGTTGGAGAAAAAGTGGCCCTCTAGGTGTTGGATGCCCAAAAGGGGTTTGGAATGCGTCCAGGAAAGAGTCTGTGCGATGACTTTGCCCATCAGAAGGGCCCCCGGCAGGCCGGGGCCTCGGGTGAAGGCGATGGCGTCCAGGTGGGAAAGATCCAGAGACGCCTCACACAGGGCCTTTTGGATGCAGGGCAACAGAAGCTCTAGGTGGGCTCGGCTGGCGATTTCTGGGACCACCCCGAGAAATTCGGCGTGGAGGGAGGCTTGGCTGGCGATGACGTCGGAGAGGATCCGGGTTCCGTTTTCCACGACTGCCGCGGCGGTCTCATCGCAGGAGGTCTCAATGCCCAGGATCCGCATCGGTCGCGCCCTCACTCGCTTTGGTCCGGTTGCTATCCTTCCTGCAGCCTGGAGAGGACGTGCCGGGCTTTGAGGAGTTCTATCCCCCGCTCCAGGAGCATGTCTTTGACCTGCTCCTCTTTTTTGATGGCGGATTGGGATTCTTCCCCGGGGGTGTATATCTCCTGCCACTGGGCCTGCAGCTTGGCCTCTTGTTCCCTCGGGACCTCAATTCGAATGTCGGGCTGGATTCCCCCTTCCTTGGTTTTTTTATCCCTTTGGATGGAGCGTCCCAGGGGGGTATAGTATTTGGCCACAGTCAGCCGCAGCCCGGAACCGTCTGCGAGCGGAATGACGGATTGTACGCTGGCCTTGCCGAAAGTATTGGAACCGATCACGATGGCGCGTTTGTGGTCTTGGAGAGCTCCGGCTACGATTTCGCTGCCGGAGGCGGAGCCCCCATTGACTAAAACCACCAGAGGAATGTCCTCGAATTCTCCCTTGGTCTTGGCCCGGAACTCCTGGCGGTTTTCGGGATTTTTGCCCTGGGTATAGACGATCAGCTTGTTCTGCCCTAGGAATTGCTGGGAGAACTCTACCGCCGAGCTCAAGAGTCCCCCTGGGTTGTTGCGCAGATCCAGAATCGCCGAGCGCATGCCTTTCTGGCGGTTTGCCCTCAGCTCTTTAACCGCATCCGGCACCGTCTTTTGGGTGAACTCCACGAGCCTCAGGTAGGCGATGTCCGGATCCAGGAATTTGGAGTAGGTGGTTTGGATCTTGATCCATTCCCGGGCGACGGTGATCTCCTGCAGTTCGCTCCAGGTTTCTTTCTCTTCGACCATCTGCCGGTGGGAGACGCTGATGACCACCTTGGAGCCCGGCTTTCCACGGAGCACATCCACCGCATCGAAGAGGGTCCACTTCTGCATGTCCACCAGGATCGGTTCTTTCTCCCCTTCGTTTTGGATCTTCACGATGCGGTCGCCCGGCATGACCCCTGCCTTGTAGGCGGGGGTTCCAGGCAGCGGGGTAATGACGGTCAAGTATCCGTCCCGGATGCCGATGCGGATCCCCAAGCCTCCGAACTGTCCTTCCGTCTCTGTTTTCATCTCCTTGTGCTCACGGGGTTCCATAAACTGGGAGAAGTCGTCTAGGCTGCGGACCATGCCCTGGGCGGCGCCGTAGATCAGTTCCTGGGTCTCGGTCTCCTCCACGTAGTTGTCACGGATATAGTCCAAGATGTCCACCAGAATTTTGATCTGCTCATAGGTTCGATCCACCGCCGAGTAGGCCTTGGGAAGGAAATAGAGCGCCGGAAGGATCAGCAGGGCTCCTAAAACGGTTTTGAGAGGCCGGGCCCCAACGGCGTGTTGAGCCGGCACTCCCCGACCGTAGTCGGGTCCCACAGGATGGATTTTTTTCATCGGTTGCTCCTTTGGTAAGATCGGGCCCTTTAGTCGGATCGGGTCCTTAGCCAGGTGAGCGGGTCCACCGGGTCTCCGTTTTGCCGGATTTCAAAATAGACGATTCCCGCCGGCTCCTTGGGCAGGGGGTTCCAGATCCCGGTGGGGGCGGTGCCTGCCAGCCCCAAAACACCCCCCGCCGGCACCTTCTCTTTTTCTTGAACACGGATCTCCTGGAGGCCGCCGTAGATGGTGAAAAGTTGGGAGTCGTGGCGGAGCAGGACGATGGAGCCATAGGATCCGAAGGGCCCTCGGTAGAGGACCTGGCCCGCCTCCACCGCCCGGACGGGGGAACGGGGGTCCGTGCGGACGTGGATTCCGTTGTGAAGAATCCAAGAGTCCAGCTCCGGATGTTTTTGCTTGCCGAAGCGGTTCAGGGGATCTCCCCGGACCGGCCAGGGAAGTTCCCGCCTTTTCCAGGCCAGACGCCGGGGGCTGTGGGAGGATTTTTGGAGGCGCTCGATTAAGAACTCCAGATTTTGGGCGGAGCGATGGAGTTGGGCCAGGGATTGAGAGAGCCTTCGTTTTCTCTCCTGGGCGAGATCCATTTTTTCCTGGGCCTTCGCATAGCGTTCTTTGGCTCGCTCGTTTTCTCCCAAGGCCTGTTGCCGGCGGCGGCGGAGCTCTTGCGCATTTTGACCCAGTTTTTCCAGGGAGTCCGCCAGACCGGACTCTTTTTGCTCCAGTTCCCGGAACTCAGAGATTTGTCTCAGAAGGGCGGTGCGATGGAAAACAAGCAGGGGGTCCGGCTGTTTTTGGTATCGCCGGGCGGATTCCCCAAGGTGCTTTTTCTGGTCCTGGATGGTTTGTTGTAAAACTTCTTCTTTTTCCTCGAGACGTTCCTGCTGCGTCTGAAGCCGGGCGATACGGCCGTCCAGCCTCTCCGCGTTTTGAAAAGAGCTTTGCAGATCTTCCTGAAGTACCTGCAGGGACTTCTCCAGCTGCGATTCCTGTTTTTGCGTTTTCTGAAGGCTGGCGCTTTTCTTTTGGATCTTTTGTTGCACTGCGCTCAGTTCCTCCCGGTTTTGGCTCAGTTTCCCCGGCTGGCTGTAGAGGGCTTCCGGGGCCAGGAGGGAGAGAACCATGAGACCGGCCAATCCCGGGGGCGCACCCCTCGCATTTCCCTGACTCCAGATGGCCAGGATCCATCCTGAGGCGGCAAAACTCATGGCCGGCAGAAGCAGTCCCGATGGGAAAACAGTTGGAGTCAATGGGGAGGGGGTCTGGATGGGGGGCGCCAGAAGCTGGATCAGTTCCCAGCTCGCCAGTCCAAAGCAGAGGGACAGGCAAGAGAAAAGAAGGCCGCGGCGTATCGCTTCCGGAGAGTCCGGACTGTGCCGCCAGAGCAGATAAAAGGAGATAAACAGCAGGACGGCAAGCAGAAACAGGCACGCGGAGCCGGCCACCTCCGCCAGGCGCTGGTAGCGCTGCAACTGGAGAATGGTTTGGGCCGGGGCCTGGGGGGCGTGAACGGATTGCACGAATGGGAGCACCTCTAGTTTCCTTTGCAGCAGAGAAAGCTGGGAAAAAGCCCGGGGCTTAAGCTCAATGGAGAAGAAGGCTGACAGGGGATTTTCCGGCAGCCCGCGCAGGGCCTGCCCCGCTTCGGGGTCCGCCCTCTCCATCTCCCGGAGGGCATCTGTTTTAGAGAGGTACCGGGCGCTGCGGATTTCCGGAAAAGCGCCCAGACGGCGGCGCCAGGAGGAGGGGTCGGCCTTTTTGCCGTCCGAGAGGAATACCAGGACCCGGAACTCTTTGCGTAAGGCCTGCTCCGCTTGCCGCGCGTGGCGATGGGTGAGGGAAAGATACCCCCCCCCGATTCCTAAAAGGCATCCTAAAAGACAGGCCAAATAGGACCACCGCTCCCAAAGCAATCTCTGGAGCATCGCGCGCCTCTCAATCTCTTTGACAGAGAATTTCTGAAGTGAGTATAACAGAGGCCTGGTGGTTTTTCAAGGTCGAGACTTCTTGGAAAGAGCTTTTTGGTAAGTTTCCAGATAGAGGGGGATGGACTTTTTCCAGGAAATCAACGAACAGGTGCCTACCCAAAGCCCGCGCCACCTAAGGCCTTCGGTAAGCCTCCTGGTGAGAGGCGATCCGCCTGACGAAGATACCGCCATGAACCCATTGGAAAGTGAATCGGTAATTCAGATCTATACGGGCCGACCAAATGTCTCTTTTATGGTCGATCTTTTCTACATGGAGAGAGGGATGCCTGGGATTGCGCTGGCAAAGTCGAAACGCTTTATCAGCCTTCTCTTGAATGGCCTCAGGAAGGGATTGGTAGTCCTCCTTGGCCTTATGGGTCCACCTGATAATCACGCCTTGAGCTCTTTGAGGAATTCTTCAACGGAGCTGGAGCGATGGACCCGGCCAGCCTTGATCTCCTGGTCTACCTCCCTTTCCTTCTTTTGCCATTCCTTGCTCCAGAACCAGGGGTGTTTCTTCTTGCTTTCCTTCTGGAGCTTCTGGACTGTTTTCTTCCACAGGCCCGAATCTTTAATCTCTTCGATTACTTCCATAATCTGGAGAAAGTCTCCATCGGGCAAAACAACAAAGGTGGGTTTATTGTGGAGCATGACACGGCAGGGACGGGAAGGGTTTCTAAGCATCTTATCAAGTCTATGCCGGAACTCCCTCGCTCCAAGGGTTTCCATTTCTTTGAGTAAGGTCACTGCGTTCATAAAGAGCCTCCCTGGCTATTTGTTCAACAATAGTTTAACATTAGAAACCACTCCTGTCAAGGATTTTATTTAGTGTAGCTATGGGGTCCAGCGACGATGGAATGAGGCTTGGGAAGTTACAGACGCTATTCCTTATCCCGAAATGTATAAACCAAGCCCACAGCATATGCTTGGAGGGAACGAACCCAAGTGCTTGGAATCTTATTCGTTTGATCCAAAGCCCGGCCCAGTCCAGGAAGGAATCTCTTATGCTCGACAAGAAGGTTCAGGGACCTGCTCAATTTGAAATCCACCCCAACTGTAACAGGAAACCATAGCCCATCTGTCGCAAATCCCAGGCCTCCTCCCACATAGGGAGCCATAAGTTGAAAAAACCTCACCGGCTTGACCAATGCCTCAAGATTCAGAATCACAGCTGAATCTTGATCATAATCCTCTAGATTCGAAGAGGCTAGCCAACTCTGAATGGGGCTGTCGTTCAAGAAGGCCCCTACGGACAAGCGCCCCTCAGACCAGGAGTTGAATGGCACACCGAAAAGGACATGGGCGCCGCCCCCCTTCAGCGTGTACCGACCGTTAGAACCCACATTACAGCAGCGGATGTCTTGCCGGAAAGGCTCTGGGACGATGCCCTCGCCCCCGCCAATCAGAACCATCACCCCCGTAGAAGCAATGCCGCTCTGTTTGAGGTTCGTCCTCTCAATCCAAGAGAAACCTCCGGACTGTTTTCCACCTTCTTCTTCTACCCCCTGCCTTTGGGAAGGTGAGCTCTCAATATGAGCCGAATTGATATTGATTTCTGCTAGCAGATTGGTTGCTACGTCGCTTACCGCTCCTTGTGCTGAGGCAATCTCTAATGTGTTGTACACTATTCTAGCTCTAGATTGAACTTGCTCAGCTTCTTCCTTATCAATCCTCAGCTGAGTCGCTAGTTCCTCGGAGCTCATAGTCAAAAGCCAGCGGAATACACCCAAATGATGCAAATAGGTACTGCCTACGTATGGGCTTTGAGCCAGTATTGGATCTTGCTCAAAGAACGTCTCAACCACAGTTCTGGCTTTGGGAGTAGACAGAATTTTAGAAAAGTCGCTTGTGGAATCTTGAGTAGTTGTTTGGCTCCATGTGGGCTCGAAGCTTAGAAGGAGTGCAAATGCAACAATCCAGTTTTTCATTTTGGCTGTTCCTCCTGCTTGTGTCACTTTCTACAACGATCGGAATTTTATCACAGCCCATTTAGTTTTCCATAGGCCAAAAGGGAAAAAAATTTAAGAAAAAGGACCTACTTTTGAGGTAGGACGAAAGTCCTAGGAATAGAGGCCAGAGGGCCTACTTCAGCAGTGAGTGGCCGGCTACTTTGGGACTTCTGCTGCAGCTTGAGTCACTTCGACTTCTTGAAAAGAGCTCTTTGGTAAGTTTCCAGATAGAGGGGGATGGACTTTTTCCAGGAGAAGTCCTGCCGGATGGCGTTGTGGACCATCCGGCGGTATTGTTCGGGTTGGCGCCAGGTTTGGAGCGCTCGTTCCAAAGCCTCTTGGACGGCGCTTGAGGTGGGAGCTTCCGCCAGAAAGCCCGTGGCCTGTTCCGGGTGGGATTTTGGATCCCGGAGGGTGTCCGCCAGGCCCCCCGTCCGGACCACGATGGGCGGGGTTCCATAGCGCATGGCGATCATCTGTCCCAGGCCGCAGGGCTCAAAGCGCGAGGGCATCAGGAAGAAGTCGCATCCGGCGTAGATCTGGTGGGCCAGGGGTTCGTCGAAGTCATTGGAGACGAATATCTGCTCCGGATGCCGCCGGGCCAGCTCCCGAAGGGTTTCCTGGAGGGCGCAATCCCCACAGCCCAGCAGGACGGTCCGAAGACTCTTTTCTTTGAGGTAAGGCAGGAGCACCTCGCAGGCCAGGTCAATTCCTTTTTGGGGGTCCAATCGGGAGACGATTCCCAGAAGAGGGGTTGTGGGGGACGGGGTCCAGCCGCATCTTTTCTGTAGAAACTCCTTGCAGAGGGGCTTTTTCTTGAGGACTGTGGAAGCGGAGTAGCGGCAGCTCAGGTGGGGGTCTTTGGAGGGGGTCCAAAGCTGGATGTCCAAACCGTTGAGTATGCCGGTCAGGTCTTGCGATCTTTTTTGGAGCACCCCTTCCAACCCCTTGCCCTTTTCGGGGTCCGATTGGATCTCCCGGGCGTAGGTGGGGCTGACGGTGGTCAACAGGTCCGCCGAGACGATCCCCGCTTTTAAGAAGCTCATGCACCCGTAGAATTCAAATTTCTCCGGGGTGAATTCCCCCCATCCAAATCCCGCCTTCAGCAAAGACTCTTTGGGAAAAAGACCTTGGTAGGCGAGGTTGTGAAGGCTGAGCAGGGTGCCGGTCCGGCGGAAGAAGGGATCCTCGCGGTAAAGGGTCTCAAGATAAGCGCAGATCAGGGCGGTCTGCCAGTCGTGGCAGTGCAGGATGTCCGGCTGCCATCCCAATTTTTTCAGACTCTCCAGCACGGCCCGGCTGAAGAAGAGAAAGCGCTCGTCGTTGTCCGGATAATCTCCTTGGGGCGCAGTATAGAGTCCCTCGCGCTCGAAGTAGCGGGGGTGGGCGATGAAATAGACCTTCAGCCTTCCCTGATCTTTCCGAAACAGGGTGGCCGGTTCCTGCCGGGAGCCGACGGGAACGGCGAGGCTCCCCGGTAGGCGCCGGAGCTTCCATCGCTGCTCCTCGATGGATTTGTACTTGGGTAGAAAGAGGAGGGTTTGGCAGTTGTTTTGGGGCAGGAGCTTGGCCAGGGCGCCCACCACATCCGCCAGCCCCCCTGTTTTGGCGTAGGGCACCGCCTCGCTGGCCGCCAGGGCGATTTTCATTGTTTTTGGAATTGTATATTTATTGCGGGCTTTGGCAAAATGGAATTGGGGACTTACTGACCTGGGACTTTGGACCCATTTTGGGGTGGGTCTTTTGCCCTCCCCCAAAGGCCCAAAGGGCTCATGTGTCCCCGGGTGGGTTTCTCCTACAATCAGGGGAATGGCACCGAAGCGTCTGATTTTGTTTTTCTTACTGACTCTTTGCCTTCCTGCCGGTGGATGGGGCCAGCGCGGAAGGGCGAGGCCGTGGAAAGGCCCTGGGATTTATGCCCCCAGCGGCTCCATCGGTGTTCCGGCGAGGGATTTTGGGCTGGACCGGTTGGGGGAGGCGCCTGTTTCGGAATTCCCCGCCGCTCTGGAGCGTCAGGCCATTCGAGGCGAGGATGTGGGACAGTGGGAGGAGAGGGAGGTGCTGGTCGGCAACCTCGGCAAGGTTCGCATCCGGGTCAATCCCGAGGGCCGGAGCTTCTACTGGGATGGGCATCTGCACACCAATTTTTCGGACGGCGAGGACACCGCTGAGGAGGTGGTCCGGCTGGCATTTTCCAAATGGCTTCAGGCCCTGACCATCTCGGACCATGAAAATTTAAGCGGGATTCCCCTGGCCGAGCAGGTGGTGGAAAAAATTCGCAAGGAGGTGGGCGCAAAATTTCCCGGCATGATCGTTATTCCGGGAGTGGAGTTGAGCGTTTCCGCCCCTTCCAAGAAGTATCGTCGAGCCATGCACCTTTTGGGAATGTTCATTGATCCCAAAAACAAGCTCTTGATCCGGAGGGTTAACGAAAATCGCCGAAGGCGTATGTCGCGCATGGAGGAGCAGGTGGAGAAGCTCTCCAAGCTGGCGGTGCCGGAGCCGCTCCCCATCACCTTGCGACAGGTCCTCAAGGAGATGCCCCAGGGGGAGCAGGGAACGGGGGGCGATCCCATCGTGGCTCGGGCCATCGTCAAGCTGAAGAAAGGAAAATACGCCAAAGACACCCGACAGGCCTTTGACCGCTATTTGGAGCCGACGTTGCCTGATGGGAGCAAGAATCCGGCTTACGTTTCTTTGCAACCCATCTCCTTCCGGGAAGGCGCGGAGGCCATCCTGGAGGCCGGCGGAGGCATTTCCATCGCCCATCCCTTTGGAATCCCCAGGCTGGGAGAGTTTCTGGACCAATACGCCAAGGATTTTCTCACCGCCCTGGAGGCGCTTCGTTTCAGCTATTTCCGGAAGGATGCCAGGGTGGGTTGGATTTTTGCGCATTTGATTCGCATGGCGCAGGGCAAGGGACTGACCTATACGCCGGGCGCGGACTACCATGACGGAGGCCGAAAAGAGGGCGCTCCACCGGGGAGCGGGAATTTTCTGAGAGGAATGGGAATTCTCGCCGAGGTCGGGCTGCTGGATCGCTTTTATGATTTGAGCCGGGAAAAGCTCAAGGCCGGCGCCTTCCGCACCGGCCAACCTCAGGTTTTTTCTCCTTAGGAGTTTGGTGGGTCGGCGGGGGTCACCGGGACCGTAGGTTCTGATACGGCGGGGGCGGCGGTTTGCTCTTTTTGCGGGAGAAACTTCTCGAAGGGCGGCAGGTCCTTCAAGGCGTTGAGCCCGAAGCGTTTTAAGAACTCCTCCGTCGTGCCGTAGAGGAGCGGCCTGCCGATGGTTTCCTTCCTGCCCACGACTGCAATCAGGCGTTTTTCCAGCAGGGTTTCCAGAGAGGCAATCACCTCCACCCCCCGGACCTGCTCGATCTCCGCTCGGGTGATGGGTTGCCGATAGGTGATGATGGAGAGGGTCTCCAGTCCCGCCGTGGTCAGCCGGGTCGTCATCTTTTCCTGGTAGAGCTGCCGGATCTGCGGGACATATTCCGGCCGGGTGGCCATCTGAAATCCCCCCGCCACCTCCAATATCTGGATGGGGGATTTTCTCTGGGCATATTCGCGCCTTAAGTCCTGGATCAGGGTGCGGGCCACAGGCTGCTCTTCCTGGAGAATGTGGGCCAACTCCGCAAGAGCTACCGGGCGGTCGGTAATGAAGAGGAGGGTTTCCAGGATGTCTTTTTTGGATGGAAGTTGCGGCATGGTTTAGGCCGAAGCCAGGGCGGTTTCCTTCTTAAAGATCTGCACCTCTCCAAAGAGCTCTTTTTGACGGCAGAAGATTTTTCCCGTTTTGACCAGCTCCAGCAGGGCCAGGAAGCAGGCAATCACCCCCAGTCTCTTGTATTCTCCCCGGAAGATTTCCCGGAGGGTGATCAGGGGGGCCTTGTCCAACAAAAATAGGATTTTTTGGACTTTCTCCTCAATGGGGAATTCCTCCCCGGCGATCTCCTGGGGGACGCGCTGGGCGTTCTCCAAAGCCTCCTTGAGGGCTTCCAACAACTCAAAGAGGTTTACGGCGAGCACCTTCTCCTCGTCTTTGAAGCGCGGGGTCTCACGATAATGAATGTCCTTGAATTGCTCGTATCGGCCTTGGAGAAAATGGGCGGCCTGCTTGTATTTTTGGTACTCCAAGAGCCTCTCCACCAGCTCCTGGCGGGGATCGGGCCCTTCCTCCTCTTCGCTGGGAGGCGTGGGGAGCAGCATCTTGGCCTTGATCTGCAGGAGGGTGGAGGCCATGACCAGAAAGTCTCCCGCCACCTCCAGGTTTAAATCCTTCATCAGTTCCAGGTACTCCAGGTATTCCTGTGTGATTTGGGAGATGGGGATGTCGTAGATATTGAGGTCGTTTTTCTTGATGAGGTGCAGGAGGAGATCCAGGGGGCCTTCAAAGATTTCCAGGTGGATATCTACCATTATTTTTGCGTGGCTCAGTAACTTAGCTTCATGGCCTCTTTGACTTCTTCCAGGGTTTGCCGGGCGACCCGGCGGGCCTTTTGGCAGCCCTGCTCCAGAAGCTCCTCCAGCTGGTTTCGCCGACCGGACAGCTCCCGCCTTTTTTCACGGACGAGCCGGAGGGCGGGCTCGATCGAGCGGGTCAGGTCCCCTTTGCAGGCCACGCAGCCGATCTCGCCGTTGCGGCACTCGCTTTCGCGCCTTTTCCAGTAGTCACTATACAATTTATGGAAGGCAAAGACGACACACCCCTCGGGGTGCCCCTTATCTTTAGCCCTGATTTTTTTTGGATCGGTGTACATCTGCAGGATTTTATCGGAAAGAGTCTTTTCTTCCTCCGCCAGCTCGATGGCGTTTCCATAGGACTTAGACATCTTTCGGGCATCTGTGCCCGGTACCTTGGGGGTGGGCGTCAGCAGGGCCTCCGGCTCCGGAAAGACGGGGCGGTAGAGATGGGCAAAGCGCCGGGCCATCTCGCGAGCCAGTTCCAGATGGGGCAGTTGGTCCTCCCCCACAGGCACCTTTTCGGCTTTATAAAGGAAGATGTCTGCCGCCTGCAGGACTGGATAGCCTAAAAAACCATAGGTTTTTATTTCCCGTCCACTCAACTCCCGGAGTTGCTCTTTATAGGTGGGGTTTCTCTCCAGCCAACCCAAGGGCACGGTCATGCCTAAAAGCAGCGCCAGCTCGGCATGCTCCGGGATGCGGGACTGAAGAAACAGGGTGCTTTTTTCCGGGTCCAGCCCCACCGCCAGCCAATCCAGGAACATCTCCCGAATGTCCTCTTGGAGTGCGGCGGTTTGTTCATAGCCGGTGGTCAGGGAATGCCAATCCGCGATGAAGAAGTAGCACTGGAAGTTTTCCTGCAGCTCCACCCAGTTTTTGAGGGCTCCCCAGTAGTTGCCCAGGTGCTGCCTGCCGGTCGGCCGGGCCCCGGAGACGACGACCGTCATGGCAGGAGCCCCAAGGCCCGGAGGCTCTGGTAAAGGATTGAGACAGGAGGCATCAGGATTCGGCTTAGGAGGCCGGTCCACAGAAGAAACACGATGAGGAAAAAGCCGTAGGGAGCCAGCCGGTCGTAGGTTTCTCCCAAAGAGTCCGGCAGGAGCCCGGAGAGCACTTGACTGCCGTCTAAAGGATGGATGGGGAGGAGGTTGAAGACAGCCAGGAAGAGGTTGATCTGGACCGTAAAGTGCAGGACCTGGCGCAGCAGGGAGTGGAACTCCCGGGGAAGGCCGGGGAGTTCGAAGCTGAGGCGAAACAGGAGAGCGGCCAAAAAGGCCAGGAGGATGTTGGAGAGGGGCCCCACCGCTGCGACGCGGACCATGTCCCTGGAGGGATTGTTCAGGCGTAGGGGATTGACGGGGACCGGTTTCGCCCAGCCGAAGACCGGAGCGTGGGAGAGGATGCACAGGACCGGCAGGAGGATCGTGCCGAAGGGGTCGATATGGGGAAGGGGATTGAGGGTCAGGCGCCCCGAATGGTAGGCGGTATCGTCTCCATGTCTTAAGGCCAGCCAGCCGTGGGAGAACTCATGGATCACCACGGAAAAAAACAGGATGGGAAGCTGAAGAATCCAGTCCATGGCGGGATTCTAACATCTTTGCATGGGAGCTACAAACTGAGGAGGGATTTTAAGAGCTTGAAGGCTTGGGGGCGGGTGCGGAGCTTGCCGCGCCACTGGGCTTTTCCCAGCTTCTTCAGCAGGGTTTTGTAGTTTTTGCCGGCTGGAATTCCTTGAGCCTGGAGGTCTTTGCCGGTTAAAAGAATCGGTTTTAGGGCCGAGAGCTTTTTGGCTCCCAGCTTCTCCGCCAGGATTTTGGAGGCGGTCGTCGGCAGGGGGTGGAGTGGAGACTGCTTTTGGGCCCAGACCTCCAGGGCGGTCTGCAGGATCCGGCTTTTTTCCCTGGGCAGCTTCAGGCGCCCGAGGAGTTCTTGGGCCTGTGGAGAAGGCAGCTCCAAAAGAAACAGCCCCAAGCGGGTCATGGGATCCGAAGGTTTGAAGATTTTTGGCGCCAGACGCAGGTGTGGATGAAAAAAGGTCAGGGCGCCCCATTTTTTGAGCAGGGTAAGCGCCGGTAGGGGCTCTTTTTCTTCCAGGAGCTTCCAGAGCTCATGGCTCAGACGTTCTTCGGAGAGATGATCCGGCAGCCGTTCCCGGAGGGCCTGCTGCATCCATTCTTTTGTCTCCGAATCGAGGCGGAGGCGGAAACGAGCCGCGAAGCGCGCGGCGCGGAAGATGCGGGTGGGATCGTCCGCGAAGCTGCCCGGATGGAGCACGCGCAGGACCGTAGCCTGAAGGTCCCGGCGCCCTCCGTAGGGGTCCAGGAGTTCTCCGAAAGGCTCCGGCCAGAGCTTGAGGGCCATGGAGTTGATGCTGAAGTCCCTTCGGAAAAGGTCCAGGGCGATAGAGGCGGGCCAGACCCGGGGCAGGGCCGCGGGATGGGGATAGGTTTCTTTTCGGGAGGTGGCGAAGTCCATCCTCAAGGTGCGAAGGGTGAGGGTGTATGTGCCGAAGGCGGCGTGCTGGTGAAAGGGCCTGCGCCACCTGCGGGCACAGTCCTCCACTAGGAGCCTAGGGTCTCCTTCGGTGGCCACGTCCCAGTCCGGGGATTTTTTTCCCAAGAGCAGGTCCCGCACGCATCCCCCCACCAGATAGGCGGGGCGGCGGAACTTTTGGGCCGATTTCCGTATCTGGCGCAGGAGTTTGAACTGGGGTGGAGAGAGGCTTTGAAGGAGGTTTTGAGTCATGGCCCCTCGGTTTGTAACCGCTGCAGGTTTTGATTCTGTTTTTCCGCTTCCGCTTTGTTTCCGA
The DNA here is from genome assembly GCA_016204975.1 of Elusimicrobiota bacterium. GTDB lineage: Bacteria > Elusimicrobiota > Elusimicrobia > JACQJP01 > JACQJP01 > JACQJP01. The sequence continues at coordinate 28,495 of JACQJP010000055.1, read as the reverse complement.
GCCGGGTATGGATCACCTGGAGTTGCCGATAGGGATGGGGGTTAAAGGGATTGATGCGGAGGGCCTCGGTATATGCGGCGATCGCCTTCTCCCAGTTCTTCAGTGTAACATATTGATCCGCCAAAAGAATCCAGCCGGCGGCGTGATGGGGATTGTAGCGGGTGGAGGTTTCCAGGTGTTCCAGGGCGATATCCTTCCGGCGGGTCTCCAGCAGGGTCATGGCCGTTTTGTAGAGGGCGATGGGGTTATAGGGTTCCCGCTCCAGCGCCTTTCGGTATTCTCGGAGGGCGATCTCCGGGAGCTTTCTTTGCCGGAAGCGGTCCCCCAGGCGGATGAGCCCACGCAGGTCCGCTCCCAGGAAGACCTCCTCCGTTTCCCCTTTGAAGTGGGTGCGGCCTTTGGCGGCTCCCGGAAGGCGGGGCGGAGGATTTTCCTTCAGAGCCTCTTTCCATTCCAAGTAGAAGTCTTGTGTAAAGGCCGGCCGTTGGGAGGGGTTTCGCAAAAGCTCCGACAGAGACGCCGGTCCACGCGTTTGAACCAGGGTCCCCACGGCATGGGCCACCTGGGCGAAGGCCAGGGAGACCGCCTCCTGGCTGTCCAGGTAGACCAGGGAGGGCTCCATGGCGGAGAAGGGGATGAGACGGGAAGCCTCTAGGCCCTGGGCCAGTTCATCGGAGTCTCCCGGGCTTAGGGGCTGCGGTGTCGCCAGACGCCAACGGGTTTCTTCGTACTTGCTGATTCCTTCATGGAGCCACAGGGGGACAGCGGCCGCAGGCCGGGCCCCAAAGGCGTGTTGAGCCGGCACTCCCCGACCGTAGTCGGGTCCCGCAGAGATTCGGTCGATCAGAAGGTGGGTGTATTCGTGCGCCAGGGCATCTTGCCAACGGTACCCGAAGGCCAGGGCCTCGGGGGTCAGGATCATGAGGCGGTTGAACTTGTAGATGCCGATGACCCCGGCATGCTCCAAAATTTTTTCTCCCAGGGTGGAGGCGAGGGCGAATTCTTTTTTGGTGCGGTAGATCTCCACCCGGATTTTATCCGGAGGATGATAGCGGAGATCGTTTCCGATTTCCCGGTAGGCGCTCTCTAAGGCCTCCAGGGAGCCTTCCACGAGAATTCCGTCCCGTTTTTGGTAGTACAGCAGAAAGTGGGCGCTTTGGCGATGCTCCCAGTCCGGCTGAACGGCGGCCCAGGACGGCCGAAGCTGTGCCGGGCTCCAGAAAAGCAGCAGGATCAGAACTAGACTTTTCAAAACGTTACTCAACAATTTTTTTGAAGTATTTTTCCACCGCCGATTCATAGGCCTGGGGAAGTTTTTCTTGAAGCGCCTTGAGGATTTCCTCCCGCAGCGAGCTGGGGAGCGGTTTGGGCTCCGGGATTTTTACCCAGCCCGTCTCCATGCCTCCTGCGGGGGTGAGTCCCTGGGTGGGCAAGAAGGTGGAGACGCTTTGTCCCGCCAGGCTTTCCAGGGATTTTCTTCTGGAGGCCGCCGACTGAAGTTGGGAGCTTCCCTCCTCAAGAAGCTCCAGGGCCTTCTGGGCGCTTTCCAGCCCCCCTTGGGAGTGTGCCTGGCTTAGGGCCTGAGAGGAGCGACCCAGCTCCTCCTGAGCCTGGAGACTCTTCTCGAAGAATGCGCGGGGAATCAGGGCCGTCTTTCGGGTCATCTCCTGAAGCTCTCGGTGGAGGTTGCGCACCCTCTCCTCAATCCCTTGCTCCTTTTGGGAGAGCTGTGTGAACTCCTTTGCCTCCCCCCCTCTCCAAGGCGGGCTGGGGAGTTTCTTTTGCAGTTCTTTGAGGATGTCCCCTTCCTCCTGCTGGATGGGGTCCAGGTTGGGGGTCTGCTTGGGGTGCGTCCGCTTTTGGTTTTCCAGCTCTTGGAGGATTTTGTCCAGGTAGAGCTGGGCATGGAGGACTTGTCGGTCCGCGAACTCCTTCTCCACCGCCCGCATGGTGTCCAGGGTGTTCTGGGGGATCAGGTGGGGCGCGAGCCCCCCCGCCTTTTCAAGAACCGCCCTCTGCCTTTTTTCCAGCTTCTCCAGAAGGTCCTGCTGCGCCGCCATCAGTCTTCGGAGGCGTTTTTCTTCCTGCGCGCGGATCGCCTCCACTGTTTTTGCCTGTTCTTGGATCAGTTGGCGAAGGGTTTGAGCCTCGCTGTCTAAGGAGCCGGCGACGGACCGGGTTTGGGATAGGCCCGTTTGGGAGACGGCCTCCCCGAGTTTTTGTTTGAGGGTCTGGAGCTTTCTGGAAAGCTCCCTGGCCAGCTCCGCCGCTTTTTGGAAGTCGCCTGCTCTTAAGGCTGCCGAAAGCCCGGCGGTTAGGGAGTGCATCTCTGGAAGCTCCAGGGAATCTGCGGCGGCGCGGTTGACGAATTCCTCCGGCAGATCCTGGGGGAGTTCCTGGAGGAGCCTGGAGATATCCTGCAGGTCTTTCTGGATGTGTCCCAGGAGGCCGGCCAGCTCCTGGGCTTGGGCGGCCGAGAGTGCGGAGGACTGCTCCGCCAGTTCTTTGAGGAGCCCCGAGAGGCGCTGGGTGGAGAGTTCCGCGCTGTGGGAGGCGGTCAAGACGTCCCGCATGCGCTGAAATTTCAGCACCTCCTCCGCCAGGAGCGCCATTTTTTCCAGCTCCGAGATGAGGGAGTTTTGCAGGTTTTGGGCCTGCGGCCATCTCCGTTGGGCGAGCGCCTCCTGGAGGTCCTGGAGAGGGCCCTGAGCGAGGGCCTGAAGGTTTTGTTGCATGGCCTGGTATTCCGAGAGGGCGGCAGGGTTGAGGTAGGGATCCCGCAAAAGGGCCTGGAGGCCTTCTTCCAGGTGGCGCCGGGAGGCTTCCAGGGATTGAGTCGCCCGGTTCTGTTTTGCTTGAAGCGCCTGAAGGGTTTCGGGCGGAATCTGAAGGCGTTGAAGTTGCGGCAGAGTTTGGGCCAATAGATCATGGGCGGCGATCTGTTCCGCCAGGGTTTCCAGGAGCTTTTCCCGAAACTTCTCCAGGGTCGCTTCGCTCTGCCGGTGTGTTTCCTCAAAATCCACGAGGAGGAGGGTGTTTTTTCGGGAGCGTCCGGTTTGGGGCGCGGGGGGGCGGTCATCTTTGGCTTCGATCCAAAAGTCTATTTTTTCCCCCAGGGAAGGGGCCAGGGGAGCCAGCGGCCATAGGTGGGTGAGGAGGTGGCGCGGGGCGGAGGGGCGCAGGCTTTTGAGCACTGTGGAGGTGGGGTGGGCGTTGGGATGCCTTCTTTGGTAAACCAGGGAAATCTCCGTCAAGCCGTAGTCGTCTGAGGCCTGCACCGTCAGGGGCAGGATGCCTCGGGGGCCGATCTGAACCTCGAAGGTGGGGGAGAGGAGATCCACCTGTGGAGCTTGGTCCGGGAGCACAGCCATGCGGTAGCGGATGGGATGGGGGTTGGACACCCCCCAGGCGTTTTCCAAAAGGAAAGAATATTCCGCCGATTCCTGGAGTTTGTGGGAAGCGGCGTAGAGGTGAGGGCCTTTTTTTGAAGGGATATGCCGCAGGATTTTTTTAGGGCCTCCCAGCACCTGCAGGAAGGCGCTGCGAAGGAGCTCTTCGGAGAAGCCCCTCCACTCGATGCGGGTGCCGGCCGGCGCCTCCAGGTCCCCTGCGGAGGTCTTCCACTTCTCCTTCTGCGTATAGGCCGGAAACTCCAGGGTGATCTCCAGACTGGAGAACTGGGGGGCGGGAATGGGATGCAACTGGTAACGGCGGGTGCGCAGGTCCTGCCACTGTATCCAGTATTCCAGGGACTGCGTCAGTTCCGGGAAGGTGAAGGCATAGGAGGTCTCCTGGGACGTCTCCCACCCCTTTTGGTAAGGGGCTTGGCCGGAGGCTCCGCGCACCCAGAGCTCCGGGGGAGTCTTTTGAGGGGTTTTCCAAGCGGCGGAGACCGAGACGGAGTTCCCCCAGGCCACTGCCGCATCTTTAGGAGAAATCTCCAGCAGCTCCTCCAGGGTGGGGTCCCTCCAGGGTGCGAGCAGGCGCTGGAGGGCGCGGGGGCCGGAGTCGGGCCTTCCCGCGAGCCACAAGGGCAGGCACAGGGCCAGGGTCCACCCGGAGAAGATTCTCCAGTCTCCGGGCAGGCGCAGGCATTTTTGAAGCGGCAGCTCGCTGAGCCTGCGCAAGGTTTCCAGGATATGCTTTTGGGCCAACTCCTCCGAGACGTGCCGCAGGCGGCCCTCTTGAATCTCGCGTCCCAGGAGCCAGGCGTGCAGAAGATGATCGCGCATCTGCGGAAAACGGGACTGAATTTTCTGGATGATCCATATCGGGCGGATCCTTCCGAAGAGGTGCCATCCCACGGCCGCCGCGCTGAGCGCAGCGGCCGCCCACAGTGCCCCGCCCGACAGGAGGCGGAGTCCATGGGGCAGGGAGAACCTCCGGTCCAAAAGAAGCAGCAGAAGGAGGGTCAGACTCAATAGGCTTAGGGCGGAGGCCGTCCAGAAGAGCAGGTTTTGGAACCTCGCTCTCCACAGAAGGAAGGTGATTCGGGCCTCAATTTCTTTAATTTCTTTGCGTGCCGCCATGGAAGTCGCCGAGGAGCCTGCCCACCCTTTTTAGGCCTTCCGGGTCCCGGCTCAGATCATAGAGGAAGATCGAGTGGGCGGCTCGAAAGAGGGGGCGCCTCTCGCGGAGCCACTCCCAGATCCCTTTGTCGGCGTAGTAGGTTCCCTGCAGGTTGGTCGCCGAGACCGCCAAAAGCTCCGGCATTTTCTGGGACGCGGGAAGGTTCCCTGGAAGCTCAATATTGGTCACGCAGAGTGTGGGGAGGTAACGGATGCCGTAATGATGCGGATCGGCGGTTCCAAAATAGGAAAGGAGGATGGAAGGCGATCCCCTCTCCCGCAGATAGTCCCCCAGGGCCTGGAGGCCCTGCCCCCAATCCAGGTTGGAGTCGGTGAGGATTCGGTAGCCCCCGGAGGGCCCTCCCGCCAACTCATTGAAGTGGGTGAGGGGATAGGGATGGGCGCGAAAAAGACTGATTCCCTGCCAGGAGCAAAGCAGCGGCACCAGGAGAGCGTAGCGCCTGTGGGACCAGAGGGCTGCGACGCCCACTCCGGCGCACAGGAAGAGATAGGGGTAGATCGGCAGCACGTGCCGAACGCCGATCTGAACTTTGGAAGAGCACGCGGCCAATAGATACAGCAGCGGCGGCAGAAACAGAATCAGTTTTTGGAAGCGGGTGCCGGCGCGCGGGAGGCCTCCGGCCTCCCGGCCGGTACCCGCAACACAGATCGCCGCTCCCAGTGAGGCCGACAGGAGCAGGCTCAGAGGAGTCTTGACCAGGATGGCGACGGGAAAGTAGTACCACCATCCGGTCGTGGAGTGATTTCCAAGGAGAAAGGAGGAGCGCCCGCGCTCCAGGTCGCCGGCTAAGTAGCCTAGACCCTGCCAGTACAGGGAAAAATCCGTAAACCGGTAGAGGCCGGCCAGGCTCAACAGGGCCAGGGCCAGGTAGAGGGGAAGGAACTTCCATTGCCGCAAGACTGCGAAAAAGAGAACGCCCATGGGCAGGAGGATGGCCATGCTGAATTTGGATCCCAGAGCCAGCCCGGCCAAGATTGCGGCCGCGCCGGCCCAGCTCCATTTTTTGGAGGAGTTTTCATTGAAGCGGTAGAGGCAGTAGAAGTGGGTGAAGAAGAGTACGGTGGGAGCGAAGTCGGTCGTGATGAGAGTGCCGTAGCCCAGGATATTCGGGGAGAAGGCGTGGAAAAAAAGCGCCGCCCCGGCGGCGAGGGGCCCCGCCACCCGGCGGGTCCAAAGAAAAAGAAAGCTGCCCAGGACCAGGGTCCAGAGCACAAACTGGAACCCCCGGGCCAGGTGGAGCATCTTCTCGGCCGGGTAGCGGTTTTCGTAGAGGAAAAGATGGGCGTAGGGATACTGGCGCAAAGAGGTCCAATACGGATGGTGGGAGAAGTGGAGGGGCTTTAAAGCCAATAGGGGCAGGGCCGCCGCGAGCCTGGCCAGGGGAGGATGATAGAGGTTATTGAGGAGGTAGCGCCCGTGTGCCCAGTAGGTGTATCCGGAGGCTAGGTGCGAGGATTCATCGTAGGCGGGGGCGGCATGGCGGATGGCTTGAAAACCCAAGAAGAGGTGGGCCCCCGCCAGGAGCAAGATCCAGGGCCCAAAAAATTTCCAAGACACGGCCCAGTCTATCAGAAAGGGCCCTCCTTTTCAATATTCCGCGGTGGCGGGGGACGGGGGCTTGCGGAAAATAAAAACTCCTGTTAGGCTGATGGGGTGCCTCGGCTGCGTGGGGTTCTCAGGAGTTACCGCTTTTGGGTTTTTTTCCTGAGCCTCCTTTTGGCGGTTTGCTTGTGGGCCTATCTTCCCCCTTCGACTTCCTCCTCTTCGGTTTTGGATTCAGGCCTTCTTCCGGACCCGACTTGGGAAGCCATGGTCAAGCGATTGGAAAAGTCCGCCAAAGGCTACCGGGGAGAGGTGGGGATTTATCTCAAGGATCTGGGCAGCGCGCGGGAATGGAGCTATCAGGCGGATCGCCTTTTTCCCAGCGCCAGCCTGATCAAGCTCCCCGTCATGGGGGCGGTGTTTCAAAGGATTGCCCAGGGGGAGCTTGCGCTGACGACTCCGGTCGTTTTGCTGCCCCAGCATCGCCGGAAGGGATCCGGACGGCTTCGGAGGCAGTCGGCGGGCACCCTGTTTGCGCTGGAGTCGGTTTTGGAGCGTCTCATCGCGGACAGCGACAACACCGCCATGCAGATGTTGGTGGATTTAGTGGGCATGGATTATCTGAAAGGGGCGTTTATGCCCTGGGGGCTGATCCACACCAACATTGGGGAAGCGGGACTGGACTTGACCTCGCGCCCCGTTCGAGAAGAAAACTATACGACCGCCCGGGAGATGGGGATGCTGCTGGAGAAAATCTACCGGGGCCGTTTTCTCAATCGGGAAGTGAGCCGCAGGATGCTGGAGATTCTAAAAAAGAGTTCCCAGCGGACGCGCATCGCCAAGAGGCTTCCCCCGGATTGGGAGCTGGCCCATAAGACGGGGCTCTTGCGGCGGGCCTGTCACGATGTCGGAATCATCTTCAGTCCCCAGGGGGACTATGTGCTGTGCGTCTTGACCGGGAAAAACCGCAGCTACCGCCAGGCGAAGGAGTGGATCGCCGGCCTGGCGGGAAAGACCTTCCCCTACTACCAGAAGGAACAGGAGCCCACCTTCCTGACCGCCTCTCGTTAGCTTAGGCGTGCTCAACTTCCGCTACAGCTACTTCCCTAAACCCAAATAGACCCATCATCCATCAGGAACACACAGGCAATCCTGAGTGAACTCAAAAAAGAGAAGGACCGCGTCATGCGGCCCTTCCCTGAACACTTCTCCGGAACTGAGGCCGGATTTCTAGTTCTTCACGTAAACCACGTGACCTTCATACGACTTCACAGACTGGTTGGAGTAGATAACTTCCCTCTTCAGGGAGTATTTTCTGGCAGTGCCGTTGCTATTGCCCGACTCGGTTACCTTCCAGGAGATTGTACCCCAGTTGGTCCCATTGATGGAGGCCTGTCCAAGAACCCTAATGACGCTCCCCCCAGACTTGAGAGTTATTCTTACATACCGAGGTCTGGGGCAGGCACCGACGCAGTTTATGGGTTTTATCGTGCCGTATATGGGGACGGTTGCGCCCTTCCTCACTGTAGCACCGTTGTTTGGATTCTGGATGGTCGGCTCACCGGGCCAAGCAGCCCATCCCTGACTCACCCCTCCCAACCAGCCGAATAGTCCTAGACCCGCAATCAAGAGGATCTTGGACATTCCTTTCTCTAACGTTTGCATTTTAGTTCCACCTCCTCAACTTGATCTGAAGGATCTTTGATGCGTCCTTCACCCATGGTGTAAGGGAGTGCGGTAAAATAGAGAGCCGGAGCACAACGCTCAAAAGGGTTTTTGGGGGTCATGGCTTTCTCCCGAAGGTTGATTGGAGGGAAACTGATTCTTTGCTCCCTGAAAGAGGAAGATTCCGGAGACGATCCTGGCGGAAGAGGCTTCCTCCTCTTTGCGAGTCCCCTCTGGGTTTTCCACCTTTCTTTGCTCCAACGACTTCAGCTCCTGCGGAGCCTGTCCGGCCTGCTCACTTGCAGGGGGGGTATTGGCAACGGTCGAGATCTGGCCGGCAATCTGACCGGCCGGCTCCTGGGTTTGAGCTTGTAGCAGCTGTGGAACCTCAAAGACGCCGGGGTTTGGATCAGTAATGGAAGGTTCCATCGCGGCTGTAAAAGCGGGATTTATCCCGCTTTTGGCCCTCCCTGCGTTGTTGGAAAGTTTGACCGGGGAGACCGCCGCGGAGCGTTGGCTCACCTGGTTTTTGGCCCCCACATGAACCGCCTTTAGCTTTTGCTTGGGCTGGGGAACGGGAACGCCCCAGGCAACCGCCGGTTTAGATTGAGGAAGGACCGGTGGAGCGGGAACCCTCTGAATCACCTGCCCTAGGTATTCCAAGGAGGAAAGGCCAGGGGAGCTTTCTAAAACTATCTCCCCGGTTTCCTCCAAGGCCGATTCTACCGGAAAAGGAGAGCTGGTCAAGGGAGCCTCTTGTTTCCAGGAGACTGGGGCGCCGCTTAAGGCATACATCACCACAGCTCCTGACAGAAGGGCGGTGCCGGCTGTGCTGCCTGCCAGCCAGAGCTGGGAGAGCGTTTCGGAGAGTCCAGAGCCCCAAGAGAGGTTGGGGGGACCCCCTAATAGGAAGAAAAAGAGGGCGGCCCCCGCCAGACCCGTCAGGCCCAAAAGAAGGGAAACATCCCATCCCATCAGGTTCACAGAGGCTCCTGAAGCCAAAGCCAGGCTGGTTCCGGACACCCACAACATCCAGCGGTTTGAAGAGTTCCTGGGGATCATCTTGTCTTCCTCCGTCTGTCCCCCAAAGTGTAGGGGATCCAGGTAAAAAATCGGTAAAAGGAGGGTAAATTTTCGGTAAAAGTTTTTGGAATGTGATAGCATGAAGATATCCGAATGTCTCGCGCTCTGACTGTCGCCGGATGGTGGGCCGTTCTCCTCATCGCCTTTCCTCCCCTTCTTTCTTCTCGGAGCGTCTCGCAGGAGCAAACCCGAAGGCTGGAGAATCTTCAGGAGGATTACTGGGAAGCGGTTCTGGAGAATAGCCCCACCTACGCCACCTTTTTGGGAGACCCACGCTACAACGGACTCCTCGAGGAGATCGGTTCGGAGGGCAGAAAAGCCTGGCAGGACCGGCTGGATGGGTTATGGAATCGTGCCGGGGGCATTGACCCGGAGGGTCTTTCCCGTCCGGATCGGGTCAGTTGGGAGGTTTTGCGTTTTCGGCTAGACTTGGACCGCCGGTGGTATCCCCAAAAGCTTTACCAGTGGAACGTGGACCAGATCGACGGCCCGCAAAGCTGGTTCCCACAGCTCATGAATTTTACCCCCCTCAAAACGGAGAAAGACGTCCAGGACTTGATCGCCCGCTTTCAAAAAATTCCCAAATACATAGATCAATACATCGGCAATCTAAAGGAAGGAGTTTTAGAAGGCCGGGTGGCTCCCCGCCTGGCGGTCCAGCGGGTTTTAAAACAGCTGGAAGGCCTGCTTCAAACACCCCCGGAAAGCTCCCCCTTTGGCCTCAAGGTTCAGGAGCTGCCCTCGGAGCTTTCAGAAAAATACCGGAATTTGACCCTCGGAGAAATTCAAAACTCCGTCTACCCCGCCTTTGAGAAACTCCGGGATTTTTTTAGGCAGAGTTACCTGGCCAAATCCAGAAAGACGCGGGTAGGGTTGTGGGCCTTGCCGGGGGGTTCCCAGGCCTACCGCTATCTCATTACCTACCATACCACGCTGGATTTTTCCCCTGGCGAGCTTCACCGGATCGGGCGGGAGGAGCTCTCCCGGATTCAGGCAGAGATGAAGGGCATCGCAAAAAGAATGGGGCACGCCGGGAGCCTGTCCGCGTTCCTGGAGAAAATGCGCAAGGACACGGGAAATTTCTTCACGACTCGCGAGGAAATTCTGGAAACGGCGCGCGGGGAACTTCAGAGAGCCACTCGGCGCCTCCCCCGATTTTTCGGGCGTTTGCCCAAGACGGAGTGCGTGGTCAAGCCCATCGAGGACTACCGCGAGAAGGATGCCCCCGCCGCTTTTTACTATCCTGCGGATGACCGGGGGGAGCGCCCGGCGATCTACTACATCAATACCTACGATCCGGCTTCCCGCGACCGCTACGGAACGTCCGCCTTGGCGGCGCATGAGGCGTTGCCGGGCCACCATCTCCAGATCGCCCTGGCGATGGAAAACAGGGATTTGCCCGATTTTCGCCGCCATGTAGGTTTTACCGCCTTTATCGAGGGGTGGGCGCTGTATGCCGAGAGACTGGCCGAGGAGATGGAGCTTTACCAGGAGGAGTTGTCCCGCATGGGGATGCTCACCTTTCAGGCCTGGCGCGCCTGCCGGCTGGTCGTAGATACCGGGCTTCATTCTATGCGCTGGGAAAGGGAGCAGACCATCGAGTTTTTAAGGGAGAACGCCCCCTTGTCCGATGAGGAGATCGGGGTGGAGACCGACCGCTACATCATCTGGCCGGGGCAGGCCCTGGCGTATATGGTGGGCTCCAGGGAAATCCGCTCCATCCGCCGGGAGGCCCAGGAGCGGTTGGGCGTGCGTTTCGATATCCGCAAGTTTCACGATACCGTTTTGGAAAACGGCTCGGTGCCTCTCCCCGTCCTTCGGCGCCTGGTCCGGGAATGGGTCACCTCCCAACCCTAGTTTCCCTCCTTGTTCCACTCCGGGGATTTTACTAGAATGGGGTCAGTGGATCGGGAGATTGCGAGGGGGTGCGATATGGCTAAGGACGAAAAAAATAAGGCGTTGGAGCTGGCGCTGAGTCAGATTGAGAAAGATTTTGGCCGGGAGGCCGTCATGCGGCTGGGCAATCAAGGGGCTTTGACTCCTATGGAGTCTGTCTCCACCGGGGCCATTGCCTTGGATTGCGCCCTGGGGATCGGCGGGCTTCCCAGGGGAAGGGTTGTGGAAATCTACGGCCCGGAGTCTTCCGGGAAAACCACCTTGGCCTTGCATGTGGTGGCCCAGGCCCAGCAAAAGGGAGGGATGGCCGCCTACATTGATGCGGAACACGCGATGGATCCGATTTATGCCGCCAAGCTGGGGGTGGACGTGGACAGCCTTTTGATCTCCCAACCGGACTCGGGGGAGCAGGCTTTGGAGATTACCGAGCGCTTGGTGCGCTCCGGGGCGTTGGACGTGATTGTCGTGGATTCGGTGGCGGCGCTGGTGCCTCGAGCGGAGATCGAAGGGGAGATGGGGGATCTGAAGGTGGGGCTTCAAGCGAGGCTCATGTCTCAGGCCTTGAGGAAGCTCACCTCGAGCGTCTCCCGCAGCAAGACCTTGGTGATTTTTATCAATCAGCTCCGCATGAAGATCGGGGTGATGTTCGGCAACCCGGAGACGACTCCCGGAGGCTTGGCTCTGAAGTTTTATGCCTCCGTCCGTCTGGACATTCGCCGGATTGAGACCCTGAAGATTGCAGACCAGGCGGTCGGCAATCGGGTGCGGGTCAAGGTGGTCAAAAACAAGGTGGCCCCGCCTTTTCGGGTGGCGGAGTTTGAGATGTTCCATGGAAGCGGCATCTCTCGCGAAGGAGGCCTGCTGGACCTGGGAGCGGAAATCGGCCTCCTGGAAAAAAACGGGGCTTGGTTCCTCTATAAAGGGGACCGGATCGGCCAGGGACGGGATAATGCCAAAAATCATTTGCGGGCCAACCCTGCCTTTGCGCGGGAGTTGGAAGCGGCCATCAAGGGAAAGCTCCTGCCCTCCCCCGCCTCCGCCGCGCCGGTCTCCGGAGCGGCCGCGGCCGCCAAGGAAAAGGTAGCCGGCAAGAGGTAGGAAATCACCGATCACCTCTCGGAGTTTATTAAGCAGCTGGCGCTGGAACGCGGTCTTTCGGTCCATACTTGTCAGGCCTACCGCAGGGATTTAGAACACTACTTACAGTTTTTGCAGAAAAAAGGGATTCCCTTCCTGCGGATTACGCCTTCGCAGATCTCGGACTACCTGTGGTTTTTGCATTCCAAGCTGTCCCTGAAGCCGGCCAGTCTATCCAGAAAGATGCAGGCCCTGCGCAGCTTCTATCGTTACTTGATCTTCGAGGGAGAGCTCTCCAAAAATCCCGTGGCCAGACTGGGGTTGCCCCGCCGGACCGCGAGGCTCCCCGTGGTCTTGGAGCCTGAGGAGGTCCAGAGGTTGTTGTGGCAGTGTGCCGGCTCCAAAAAGGAGCAGGCGATCCGCATGCATGCCATGCTGGAGGTGATCTATGCCACCGGCATGCGGGTTTCGGAGCTGGTCGGCCTCAAACGCGAGCAGCTGCAATTGGAAGAGCGTTGGGTTCGGGTCGTCGGCAAGGGCAATCGGGAGCGCTTGATTCCCATTCATGCGCGCGCTGTGGAGGCTTTGGGGCGCTACCTGGATTTCCGGCAGAGGAGATTTGCGCAGCGCAAGACGGCTCCGGAGGTTTTTTTGGGGCGGGGCGGCAAGAGACTGAGCCGGGTGCAGTTTTGGCGGGATTTAAAGGATGCAGCCAGGCGCGCCGGAATCTCCAAACAGATTTCCCCCCATACCTTCCGGCATTCCTTTGCCACCCATCTGCTTCGGGGCGGGGCGGACCTGCGCTCCGTCCAGGAGATGCTGGGACATGCCAGTCTCTCCTCCACCCAAATCTATACCCACCTCGATCGCAGGCACCTGAAGTCCCACCACCAAAGATACCATCCCCGGGGTTAAACTTTTTTCAGCACCATGGCCCCGCCCATGCCGCCGCCGGCACAGGCCGCCAGCAGGCCCCATTGGGCGGAGGGTTTTTTTTGGAGCGCGTAGAGGAGGTTTAAGACCAGGCGCGTGCCGGTGGCCCCCAAGGGATGGCCCATGGCGATGGAGCCGCCATGGGGGTTCAAGCGGCCCTGTTTCCATTTTTCTTCCCATCGGTTCCCGAAGCGCTCTTCTCCCACCTTAAAGATGGACAAGACGGTGGCGGCGAAGGGCTCGTGGAGCTCGATGGAGTCCAGTTCCTCGAAAGAGATGCCCGCGCGCTCTAAGGCGACGGGGGCGGCCAGGGCGGGTGAGATCCCCATGTGGGCGGGGTTATTTCCGTAAAATCCCCAGGCCGCGATTTCCGCCAGAACGGGTAGTTTCAGCTTCCGGGCTTTCTCTTCGGTCGCGAGAAGCACCGCGGAGGCGCCGTCCGATCTGGCGCAGGAATTGAACAGGGTCACCGTCCCCTTTGTTTTTCCCGCCTGGTAGTTTTTGCCCGGCATGTGGCGCTCGAAATCGTGGTAGAAATTCTGGATGGGATAGCTGGAGGTGTCGAAGGAAAGGGGAGCTTTGGCGAATTTTTCCGGCTTGGAGACGAGCTCCTCCCGCAGGAAGGGATATTCGTCTTTTTCTAAAAGTGTCGCCCCGTTGCGGGTGACCGGGAAGACATGGCTACGGTAGAAGCCTTCTTTCCAGGCCGCCAGGCACCGGGAGAAGCTCTCCAAAGCGTAGACGTCCTGTTTTTCCCGGGAGATTTCGTATATCTGGGCGCATACCTCGGCCGTGGCCGCCATGTTGATCGTTTGGACGGGATCGGTCAGGCCCTGTTCCAGAGAGTCCACCACAGCAACCTCCTGGCTCTTGGGGATTTCCCCCCAGCGGTTTTTCAAGGCCTCCAGGCTCCTCAGCTCTTTGGAGGCGCGGGAGCCCTGCAGGGTGAAGGGCAATAGCGACATGGACTCGGTGCCACCGGCCAGATAAACTTCCCCCTCGCCGCTGAGGATGCAACGGGCGGCGGCGGCTACGGATTCAATCGAGGAGATGCAGTTGTTCTGGACGGTGAAGGCCTGGACGCGCTCCGGGAGGCCCGCCTTTAGGGCGGTGACGCGGGCGATATTGGGGGCATGGAAGCCTTGCCCCACCCAGCCGCAGATCACCCCATCTACCGCTTCTTTGGAGAGGGAGGCCTTCCGCAGGAGAGCTTCCAAGGTCTGCCGGAAAAGCTCCTCCGGATAGACTTGGGCCAGGGAGCGGGCGATGTGGCCGAAGGGGGTGCGGACCCCGGCGCAGAGGACGATTTTCTTGGACTGAATCTTCACCCTCCGGATTATACAAAATCCACATTTTCCGGGCAGTTTTTATGATGCTTTTATGATTGAAAATGAGGGTTTTTCATGTTATCTTTTTTGGGGCGTCTATTCTGCGACTCAGGCGGAGAGGGTGAGGGTGCGGCCGGTGGAAGAAAATCCCCCCAAGAAGGATTTGGAGCTGGTGGAGCGGCTTTCCGAGGCTCGGAAGGCGATCGTGGGGGAGCTCCGCAAAGTCATCGTCGGCCAGGAGGCGGTGATCGAGGAGCTCTTGATCGCGCTTTTTTGCCGCGGGCACTGCCTGCTGGTGGGGGTTCCGGGCCTGGCCAAGACCCTGATGGTTTCCAGTTTGGCGAGGATTCTGGATTTGGAGTTTCGGCGCATCCAGTTTACGCCGGACCTGATGCCTTCCGACATCACCGGCACGGAAGTCATCCAAGAGGATCCCGCTACCCGAGAGCGGCATTTCCGGTTTATTCCGGGTCCTGTTTTTGCCCAGATTCTGCTGGCCGATGAGATCAACCGCACCTCCCCCAAGACGCAGTCCGCGCTCCTTCAGGGCATGCAGGAGTGGCAGGTGACGGTGGCCGGCCGCACCCACTCCCTTCCGGAGCCCTTTTTTGTCCTGGCCACTCAAAATCCCATCGAGCAGGAAGGCACCTATCCCCTCCCGGAGGCCCAGCTGGACCGGTTTCTGTTTCAGGTTCATGTGGATTATCCCGATGAGCGCGAGGAGCAGCGCATCGTCTCGGAGACGACCGGCGAGAAGAGCCTGAGCTTGCGCAAGGTGCTGGATGCCCGCCAGATCCTGGGTCTTCAGGAGGTGGTGCGCCGGGTTCCGGCCTCGGAGGAGGCGGTGGGACAGGCGGTGCGGTGGGTGCGGCTCACCCGCCCCACTGACGGCGGCGTTCCGGACTTCATTGCCAAGTGGGTGGCTTGGGGAGGAGGGCCCCGCGCCAGCCAGGCGCTCATTTTGGGAGCCAAGGCCCGAGCCATCCTCCATGGCCGCTACGCCGTTTCGGAAGAAGATCTGAGGGCGCTGGCGGCGCCGGTCCTCCGGCATCGCCTCATCCCCAGTTTTCAGGCCGAAGCGGAGGGGATTCGCACGGACAAGATCGTTGAGAAGTTGTTGTCCTATTGATGGACTTTTGCAAAGAGGTACTTTAGGGGCCTGTCCGGGGTTGCCTTCCGGAAAACGCTTGCCATTTGCGAGGCTCGCTCCCGAGTGCAGCTTGGCTCTCGCTTCGCTCGTAGCCCAGGGCCAAGCTGCACAGGGTTTTCTCCAGGCAATCCCCGCCCAGTCCCCTTCTCAATATCTTTGCAAGAGTCCGGTTATTGCTGTTTCGTCTTCTTCCATGGGTTATCTAAATCCTTCCCTCCTGGCGAGTCTTCGCAATCTCCAATTGGTGGCCAAGACGGTGGTAGAGGGTCTGCAGGTGGGGTTGCACCGGAGCCGTTTTCAGGGATCCAGTCTGGAATTTTCCCGGCACCGGGAGTATGCCCCCGGGGATGATTTAAAACGTTTGGACTGGAAGATCTACGGCAGGAGCGACCGCTTTTTCGTCAAGCAGTATGAGGAAGAGAGAAATTTGGAGGCTTATCTGCTTTTGGATGCCTCAGGGTCCATGGGATATCGGAGCCGGGGGGCGATTTCAAAATGGCAGTACTCCTGTTTTCTGGCCGCTTGCCTGGGATATCTGCTGATCTCCCAGAGGGACGCCGTGGGACTCGCGCTTTTGGGGCCCGGTCCCACCACCTTTTTGCCTCCCCATACCGATCAATATCATTTCCACGAGATGCTTAAGGTGTTGGAAAAAAACTCTCCTCAGCGGGGAGCGGACTTGGGGCTCGCTTTCCGGGAACTGGAGGGGCGGGTCAAGAAAAGGGCCTTGATGATTTTGATCTCCGACCTCTTGGGGGATCCGGAAGACTTTTTGGCCTGGGTGCGTGCCTTGCGGGGCAGGCGCCATGAGTGCCGGATCTTTCAGGTTTTAGATCCGGATGAGCGGGAGCTTCCCTGGGAGGGCAACATTCTCGTGGAGGATTTGGAGCAGGGGGCACAGCTCCGTTTGGGGCGCGGGGAGTGGTCCCAACTCTATCGGCGGCTGTTGGGAGAGATTTTGGATGCTTATCGTTGGAGGTTGAAGGGGATGGGGGCCTCCTACCAGCTTTTTCTGACTGCTGAGCCTTTGGAGACCGCCCTGGGGAATTATTTAGCCCGCCAATAAATGCTTACCTTTTTTTCTCCAGGTTGGTTTTTTTTGGTGCCCTTGGTATTTTTGCCCTGGGGGATTGAGTGGTGGCTTCGACGCAATCTGACCCGCAGAATTTTTTCGGATGTGCATTTTCTTCAGAAAACCTTGGAGAAGGGCTTGGCCCAGCATCGCCTTTTGGAGAGGGTGCTGAGAATTTTGAGGGCGGGGCTTTTATTGTTTTTGATTTTTTACCTGGCCGGACCGAGGCTTCGGAGTTCCGTGGGCGCTCAGGGGGAAGAGGGCTGGGATGTGCTGCTTGCAATGGATCTCTCCTACTCGATGTCTGCGCGTTGGCAGGGAGAGTCCTTATGGAGCTGGGCCCAGAAGCTGGCCCAGGGGGTCTTGGCGGATTTGGGTCCTCAGGACCGCGCCGGGGTGATTTTTTTTTCCGACCGCGTCGAGGCCGGTTCCCGTGGAGTCGGTCGGGATTTTACGCAGATCCTGCGCCTCATCCGCTCGCACGCCGCAAGCTACCGGCAAACGGATTTCCGGCTTGCCCTGGAGGAGGCCTACCGCCAACTGGGGCCTGCCTCGGGCCGCCGCAGAGCCATCTTGCTGTTTTCGGATCATGCCGCGCATGGTTTCGGAGAATCTCCAGTGGAGAGGAAGCTAAGCAGGAGCTGGTTGGAAGGGGTTCCGGGCTATGACTCCTCCATCGGGCATCTCGGGGTTCTTTGGCCGCCGATCGCGCAAAATGCCTACATCCAGAATGTGGTTTGGCAAATCCCTCCCCGCAAGGGCGCGGCCGCGGAGTTGCGGATGCAGGCTATGTTGTGGGGGACCTCCGGGCGCCCCGCTTGGCCGAGTCAGCTTTGGCTGTTTGGAAACCCGCGCGCCCAGCAAGGGGTTTCCCTGCGGCCCGGCAGGGCGCAGACGGTCCTCTGGAGGGTCGAGGCGGGCACCGGAAGTTTCGTCCATGGGGCTCTGCGCCTGCAGAAGGACGAACTTTCCATGGATGATGTGTATTACTTCGCCGTTCCCTTGGAGAGCTCCCTGAAGATTTTGTGCGTGGATGGAGACAGGAAATTCTCGGAGAGACTCAGTGAAACCTATTTTTTTAGAAGTGCCGTTGCTTCCCAAGGTCCCTTGAGCTCCCATCGTCTGGAGGTCCTCCCGCCGGAGGAGGCCGCTGGGGCGGATCTGGCGGGATACGATGTCGTGCTGTTGGCCAACCTGGAGAGGGTGGATCCTGCCTGGGCTTCGCGTTTGGTTCAATTTGTCCGAGGGGGGGGCGGTCTGTGGGTGACCTTGGGGGATCGGGTTGTGCCGGAGGGATACGCTCCCCTTTCAGAGATTTTGCCGGGTTTTCCGCTGCACCCCCTGGGCCTTCCGGAGCCCGGGGAGGAGTTGCAACCCGCTTTCTGGAAGGATTTTGAGTGGCAGGGATCCCGGGTCTTTCAAATCTATCGCACGGCTCTCAGGGACCAAGCCCGAGTTTTGATGCGCCTGCAGGGAGGAATGCCGGTCTGGCTGGAGAGGGATTTCGGGAGGGGCATGGTCTTGCTTTGGACCAGCTCCCTGGACCGGGATTGGACCAACTGGCCCCTGCGGCCGATGTATCTGCCTTGGGTGCGGGAAGGACTTCAAAGGCTGGTCCCCCTTCAGGAGGAGTGGCGGAAAGAAATTTTCGTGGGGCAGTCCTGGGTGCGCGGCTTTCGGGAGCCGGTCGTTTCCAGGGTCCGCGTCCAGCCTCCGAGCGGCCCCGCGGAAAGTCTGGCGGTGGACTCCGATGGCCGCCTGCGGGTCGGGCCGTTCTCCCACCCCGGGCTCTATGAGATATCCTATCGCACCCCCCGGGGTTGGAAGCAGGAAATTCTGGCGGTCAATCTGGACCCGTCCAGGGAGAGCGATCTGACGCCCTCGCAGTCCGTGCCGTGGGAGAGGCTCCACTTCGCCCGATTTGCCCAGGAGTGGCAAGGGAGGCTTTCTGGGCGCCCCGTTCGGCGCCCTCTCGCATTTGCGGTGGTTGGGCTGTTCGGGGTGGAGACGCTGCTGGTAATCTTGGCGGGGTTTCGCAAACGGAGGTTGTGGGGAACCGGGGCATTGGGGATGGCGATCGTTTTGGGAGCATCGGCTTCCCAGGGGCTCAGGGCCGAGGAGTTGATCTGGACACAGCTGCGGCAGGGGGAGTCTTGGGATCCCTACCCGGAGGTTCACCGCGATATTCTGGCTTTTTTGGAGTCCACCACCAGCGTCGATCCGGAGCCGGAAAGGCGAATCGCCGGCTTGGACTCCGCGCAGGATTTGCAGCGTGCCCACTTTCTGGTTTGGGCGGGACACTCCGCCTCCCCCCCTTTTTCCAATGAGCAGGCCCTGCGGCTTCGGAATTTCTTGATTGCCGGGGGGACCTTATGGATCGAGGATGTCTCAGGACAGGCGGTCAGCAGTTTTGATGAGATCGTCCGCCGGGAGTTGAAGAAGGTCTTTCCGGAGGAGGGGCTGCGCATCTTGCCGTCGGACCATCCCGTCTACCGTTCCTTTTATCTTTTGCGCAGCCTCGGCGGCCGCCGGATGGTCGCGCCCTATCTGGAGGGAATTTCTTGGGAGGGAAGAACCTGCGTCCTCTATTCGCGCAACGACATCCTGGGCGCCTGGAAGAAGGATCCCTTGGGCAATTTTCTCTACCCCTGTGTGCCGGGCGCGGAGCCGCAGAGGTTGGAGGCGATGAAGTTGACCGCCAACCTGATTCTCTATGCCTTGACCGGCACCTACAAACTGGACCCGGTACATCAACCCTTTATTGAGAGGAAGCTCCAGAGGTGAGGCGCAAGATCTCCGTCCGAATCTGGCTGCGGGCCTTGGGGTGGGTATTTTTTCTGGTTTTGCTTTGGAACCCGGTTTGGGTCCTTGAGGAGAAGGTGCATGCTCTGCCTCGCCTGAAGCTCTTGTTGGACGTCTCGGGCAGCATGGGGTCCCGGCAGGATTCGGGGTCCGCCCTGCGCCGAAGCCTGGATTGGCTGCGGCGGCACGAAAGGGAGCTTGCGCGCCGGGCCGAGGTCAGCCTCTATGTTTTTTCAGACCGCCTGCGCAAGATCCGGTGGGAGGACCTGGGTTCCTCCTCCTCTTTTCCGGAGGGAGGTGCGACCCACCTGGGAGAGGCGCTGAGTGAGCTTTCCACCCAGGATCTTTCACGGTCTGCGGTCTGGCTCTTTTCGGACGGCAGGGACAATGGTCCGGAGGATCCCCGCAAGCTCCTCGGTTCTTGGGGGGTTCCCCTCTCCTCCGTCGGTATCTCTTGGGAAAAGGTGCCCAGGGACTTGAGGGTCTCCCAGATCTGGGCTCCCCGCTTCGCCTATCTGAGACAGCCCTTCCGGCTCCGGGTTCGCCTGGAGGTTTTTGGCCTCTCGCCTCAATCGTTCCCTCTCAAGCTGTATGGGGAAAAAGGGCGGCTCTTGCAAACCCAGCAGGTCCGCTGGACAGGGCGCTCAGAAAGCATGGAGCTCGTCTTTGAGGAAGTTCCTCAGCAGTTGGGAACCCTGCGTTACGGGGTGGAGGTCCCCCCGCTGGCCGGGGAAACGAATCCGCACAACAATCGTCGGGAGATCTCCGTGGAGGTGGCGCGCCAAACCCTGCGGGTCCTCTACCTTTGCGGCAGCCCCAGCCCGGAGTATGCTTCCTTGAGGCGGCTTTTGAAATCCGATCCCAAGGTGGAGCTGGTTTCTTTTGTGATCTTGAGGGATCCCCAGGATATCCCGCCCGTTCCGGAAAGAGATCTCTCCCTCATTCCCTTTCCCGCTCATCAGATCTTTCACCAGGATTTATTCCAATTTGATCTGTTTATCCTGGAGAATTTTTCCCATGTGCGGTTTCAGCTCCCGGATGCGTATCTCGCTCAGGTGGTTCGGTTCGTTTTGGAGGGGGGCGGCTGGATCGTCTTGGGAGGTCCTCACTCCTTCGGAGCCGGCGGCTATCAGGGCACTCCCTTGGAGGCCGTTTTGCCTGTTGAGCTGAACTCCGGGGATTACGAACCGGGGAGCTTCCAATGGCAGGTTCAGGAGCCGAATCACCCGGTGCTGCGGATCGGGGAGGGAGGGACTCCGTTTTCCCACTGGGGGCTTTTGCCGCCCACGGAAGGGAGAAACCGCTGGGGTGGGCCCAAGCCAGGGGCCCTCGTTTTGGCGAGCGCCCAGGGCAGCCCCATCCTGGCGGCTTGGAAAAAAGGGAAGGGGCGGGTGCTGGCCATCGGGACCCACTCCACCTGGTTATGGAAGGCCGGCGCCGTGGATCAGGGAGAGTTTTATTGGGCCTACAACCGTTTTTGGAATCAGGGGATCCGCTGGGTCACCGGTGCGGAGGGCGAGCCGCGGGTGGTCCTGGATTTGCAGGAGCCTTTTTCGCCGGAGAGCCCCTCCCAGAAGGTTACCTTCCGGGTGCAGGTACGGGATGAAGCCCTCCGGCCCTTGGAGGATGCCTCCCTGGCGGTGGAGATGGGCTTGCGGGACCCTCGGGGAGAAACCCAGTCTCTTCCCGTCGAAAAGGTGGGCGAGGGAATCTACGCCGCAACGGAGTGGATCGGGCGGGGAGGGACCTATCGAATCCGGGCCGTGGCGCGGCGTGCGGGAGTTTTATGGGGGGAGGACCATCTGGAGCTGGAGACCTCTCCTTCCGGGGAGGAGGCGGGGCCGATGCTGCGGGAGAGGCTGGAGGAGTGGGCCTCTCTATCCGGAGGGGGGTTCGCTCGTTTGGAGGAGCTGGATCTGGGAAGTTGGTTGGAGGGCCTTCCCCCCACGGCCCTGCGTGAGGAAGTTCGGCGCAAGGTGGAGCCGGCCTCCTTTCCGGCTTGGGTGCTGGGGCTGATGGGGATTTTAGGGACGGAGTGGTTTTTAAGAAGGAGGCGGGGACAGCCCTGATGGGCTTTTTTGTTTTTCTAGCCTCTTTTGGGGCTTATCTCTCCCTGTCGGCGCCCGGGGTGACGGTCGGCGACTCCGGGGAGTTTATGACCGCCGCGGCCACCTGGAGTCTCCCCCATGCCCCCGGCTATCCTCTGTACGTTCTTTTGGCCCGAGCCTTCGGCGAGCTTCTGAGGCTGGGAGACTGGGGATACAGGATGAACCTCTTTTCCGGATTCTGCGCCTCCCTGGGGCTCTCCTTGTTCTACCGGTGGGGCCGGCTCTTGGGGTTTTCCCCGGGGGCCTCCCTTTGGGGGACGGCCCTATTGGCCTGCAATCTGGACTTTCTGGATACCGCGCTTCAGACGGAGGTTTTTTCCTTGAATCTTTTGTGTGCCATAGGTATCGGGTGGGGCTGGCGGCGCCGGCGCAGCCTTTCCTGGATCGGCCTTCTTTTTGGACTCGGCTTGGGAAATCACCACACCCTGGTTTTGATCGGGCCGGCGCTTCTGTGGGCGGTTCTGCGGGAAGGCGCGGGATGGGGGGCGCTTCGCCGATGGGGCGTGGCCGTATTTTTTTTCCTGCTGGGTTTTTCCATCTATGCGATCCTGCCCTTCCGGGCCGCCCAGCAGCCGCCGCTCAATTGGGGAAACCCCACCAGCACAGAACGCTTCTGGCGGGTGCTCAGTCGCAAGGACTATGGAACCTTTTCCCTGACGGTGGAAGAAACTCAGGCCCGAGGTTGGAGCTCCTGGGCCGTCCAGTCCAAAAGATTTCTGGAGGCTTTCCGGAAGAGCAGCTCCCCCTGGGGCCTTTTTTTTGGGGGCATCGGTTTTCTTCTGTGGTTTTATCGCAGAAGAGAGCGGGAGGGGCTGGGGGTCGCGCTCCTTTGGTTATTTTTTTCCGGACCTTTTTTCTTATGGTTGGGCAACCCTCCCGCCTCGGCCCAAGTGGAAGGAGCCCTGGGGCGGTTTTATGCCCTGCCGGCGGTGGCCATGGGTTTTGCCTGGATGGCCTTTTTTGAATTTATCGCCGATGCCTCGCCGCGCCTGAGCAGGGGCTGGAAGGTTTTGGCGGCTGCGTTCCCCCTACTTTTCGCTTTTTGGCGGCTTCCCTCAAGAAGCCTGAGGTCTCAGTGGCTGGCCCTGGATTACGGACGCAATCTCCTGCGCAGTTTGCCGCAGCGGGCTCTTTTTCTCATGGAGGGAGGGGATGATACCTTTTACACCTCCGCATACCTCCGCTACGTCCGCGGGGAGCTTCCGGAGGTGACCCTGGCGGACCGGGGAGGCCTGGTGTTTCCCGGCCTTTACGGTCCGGATTTTCGACAGTTGAGCCGCGAGGAAAAGGAAAGGCGGCGGGTCCGCGTGGAAAGGTCCTTGGTGGGGTTCCGCCCGGTTTATTACTCCACCATGCGTTCCGATCTGGTGCCCGGGCTGAGGCTGGGATGGATAGGCTTGGTTCAAAAGGTCCTCTCGGAAAAGGAAGCGGAGAATCTCTGGCCCCTGTCCGTCTTGAGAAATAGGGAGAGCCTCCGTTTCCCGCGTTATCGGGAGAGGGCCCTGGCGGCCTTCTTTCCTTATGCCCGGGCGCAGTGGGAGATCGGTCGGAACAATTTGCAGCCGGCCCTGTTGTGGGGACGGTGGGCCCATCGAGCGGGCGGGGATGTGGAATGGTTGGAGCCCAACCTGAGGTGGGAGTGGATCCGGCAGGGATACCGTTTCGCCGAGAGCCGCCAATGGCTCCGGGCGGAGGCTTTCTACCGGGAAGGGATGTGGGAATTTCCGGAGGACCCGGAGTTTCCTCTCAATTTAGGGGTTAGCCTCGAGAAGCGGGAGAAATTTCCAGAGGCCGAGAAGGCATATCGCAGGGCCTTGGAGCTGGACCCCCGCTCCGTCCAGGCCCACTATAACCTGGGGGTCCTGTATTGGCGTCAAAAAAGATGGGACGGGGTGGTCCAGGCCTTCGAAGAGGTTCTGCGTCTGGATCCTTCCCATGGCCAGGCCGCCGGATATTTGGCTAGGGCGCGGGAGCTGGAAGGTCGAAAGAACCGATGACCACTGCCCGAATGGGGACGATTCTCTTTATCGTCAGCCTCCTCTGGTTGCTCATCCATCTGCCTCCCAGCGTTTCCTTCGGGGATTCGGCGGAGCTGGCGGCGGCTGCCGGCACCTTGGGGATCGCCCATCCTCCGGGATATCCTCTCTATGTCTTGGGGGGCAGGCTTTTTTCCTCGCTTCTCCCCCTGGGAAACCCCGCCTACCGGATGAATCTTTTCTCTGCTATGGCAGCGGCCTTTTCCCTGCTTTTGTTGGCGCGCTCCGGCGCCGGTCGCGCTTCTTCATCCAGTGCGGGTCCTTTTTTGTTGGCCTCGCTGGTCTTGCTCCAAGCCCCCGCTTTTTTGAAGTCCTCCCTATCCTCCGAGGTATTCGCCCTAAACCTGGCTTGCCTGGGGGGCGTGTGGTGGAGCCTCTGTGGCGGACGGTTTAGGCTTTGTTTTCTTCTTTGGGGCTTGGGGCTGGGCAACCAGCACACCCTTTTGCTGCTGGCGCCGGCGATTTTTTTTGGCGCGGGGATCTTCCGGGCGGATTCCAAGAGGCGAGCGTTGGAGTCCCTGTTTTTTCTCGCCCTGGGACTTTCCCTCTATGTCTATCTGCCCCTGCGTTCCCTTCAGGCTCCCCTCCTGGATTGGGAGGACCCGGAGTCCTGGGAGCGCTTTTGGGGGGTGGTGAGCCGCTCGCGATACGGCACGCTGGCCCTGGCCCAGGGAGGCGCAGAGACTCCCTGGACGCTGGCTCGGGCCTGGGAATCGGTCCTGGCTTTTTTTACTTTATGGGCGTCCCAGTTGGGGATCGTTGGGGCCGGGTTGGCCGTTTTGGGAGCCTTTCAGATGTGGAGAAGGAACCCCTCTAATTTCTGGCTCTGGCTTGCGGCCTTTCTCTGCGCCGGCCCTCTCTTTTTCGTGCTGGCCAAGGTGCGCTCCGGGCTCTCCACCCATGAGATGATGGAGCGTTTCTTGCTGGCTCCCCTCTGGCTCTCCGCAGTGGGGATCGGAAACCTCTCCTGGGATTTTCCGGGCAGGTCCCTGCCCCGCACAGCGCGGCGCCTGGCCGGGGTTGGGCTGGTTTTGTTTCTGGGAGGCTCCGCGATTGGGGCCGCCCGGGAGCATTCCGGACGGCAAAGCTTCTGGCTTTGGGATTACGGCCGAAACGTCCTGCGGACTTTGCCTGCGGGCAGCACCCTGTTTGCGGACCGCGCCGACGAGACGGAGTTCGTCCTGGCCTATCTGCAGAAGGCGGAGGCCAGGAGGCTGGATGTGGTCTTTGTGGATTGCAACGCCGGCGTCACCCGCAGCCTTTACGGAAAGGAGTATTACCGGATTTGGGGGCCTCCTCGATTGCGAATTCGGGAGAGGCTGGAAGGGCTGTGGGCCCGCCGTTTTCCCAGGCCCGTCTATTACGCCACGGTGGATCCTCAGATGGTGGCGGTCCCGAGGCGGCGCCAGGGGATCCTCTGGGAGTGCCTGCCTCTGCGGGGCAAGGCGATCCAAACGGATTGGTCCCAACTCTACATCTTTCGGCGGACTGCCTCGGGAGGCCCCGCCTCGAGAGGCCCCGCCTCGAGAGGCCCCGCCTCGGGAGGCCGCCGGGAGATGTCTTTGAGGGCCAACGCCGACAGCCTCCTGGGGAGCGCCCTTTTGGAGCAGGGAAGGAGGGGGGCGGCCTATCGGCATTTTTCTTGGTTGGCGCTGGAGGCGCCTTCCTATGCCTGGTGGCCCTGGGTCGGGGCCCAGTTTTTTGAGCGGGGGTTTTTCCCGGAGGCGGAGCGGGCCTACCTCCAGGCCCTGCGGCGAGAGCCCCGCTCGATTGACGCCCACTACAATCTGGGCGTGCTTTACTGGAGGCAGGGCAGGTGGGAGGAGGTAGTGAAGGCTTTTGAAAAAGTCTTGGCTCTGGACCCAAGCCACGAGGGAGCCGGAAGATTTCTCCCGCAGGCCCGGTCCATGCGGGTTCGATGACTCCCTGGGTGCGGGAAGAGGTACCTCGATGAGGTTGCCGATCCTTATTTTTCTTGCATTTTTCGGCCTCTACCTTTATTGCCTGTATCCGGCCCTGGCCCCTTATCGGGATGCGGGGGAGATGGCAGTGGGGGCCCAGACCTTAGGGGTCCTCCATCCTCCGGGCTATCCCCTCTATCTGCTTGTTTCCCGGCTCTTCCGGGGATTGCCTTTCGGAAACCTCGCTTACCGGCTCAACCTGGGTTCCGCCCTGGCGGCGGCTCTCTGCTTGGTTTGTCTGGCGGCCTTCCTCCGGCGCCTCTGTGGAACCGCGCCGATGCTCCTGGCTCTGTGCGCCTTGGGTTTTTCGAGCATTTTTTGGGAGCTGGCCCTCGTTTCCGAAATGTACAGTTTAGGTATTTTCTTCTTGAGCGCCGCCCTCCTCTGCTGGTTTTTTTGGGAGCGCACTGAAGAAGGCCGTTATCTTTTTTTGGGGAGTTTTCTATATGGCCTGGGCCTGGGGGTCCGTATGGATCTGTTGCTGGTCCTTCCGGCGTGGCTGGTACTTTTTTATAAAAGGAAGCCCCGCGCATTCCCCTTGGCGGGACACATCTTATTCTTCTGGCTCCTGGGATTTTCGGTCTATCTCTACCTGCCCTTGCGCTCCGCTCAGTTTCCCTGGCTGGACTGGAACCATCCGGCCACTCTGGAGCGTTTTTGGTCCACTTTGACCCGCCAAACGCACGGCGGAACCCTAGACCTTCTCTCCAAAAACTATGCCTTGGGTAGCCTCTTTTGGCCGCAGATGCGGCTTTATCTGGAGCACCTTTGGGGCTCCTGGGGCGCCATGGGACTCCTGAGCCTTCTGGGTCTGGGAGCCGCCGGCCCCTGGAGAAGGTTTCTTTGGGTTGGATTTTTATGCAGCGGCCCCCTCTTTATTCTTTTAGCCAACCTCCCCCCCAACCCCCATGCGGTGGCGATCTTAGAGGCCCACTACCTCTTGCCGGACTTTTTCTTGGCGATGGCCTTGGCCTTTGGGATTCGGATGCTTCGGCAAGGAGAGGCCTTCGTTCCCAGCTTCCGGCGCAGGGCTTTCGTAGCAATATGTATTTTTGGGGGGCTCCATGCGTTATGGGGGCGATGGGAAAAGAATCTTCGGCGCAACCACTGGATGGCGGAAGATTATGCCGGAAATCTCCTGGCCTCCCTGCCTCCCCGAGCGGTGCTGGTGGCCCGGGAGGATGTGCAGCTTTTTTCGCTCTGGTATTTCCAAAGGGTGCGGGGCATCCGGGAAGATGTCACCGTGGTGCCCCAAGGTCTTTCCGGAAGCTCCTGGCATCAAAGGATTCTGCTTGAGCAAGAGCCACGGCTGCATCTGGTCAAACTTCAGGACCAATCCTCCTGGTCTGACTTTCTGCGCGCCAACCGCGGCAGGGGCCTGCGCCTTTTCGCCACCGGGGATGCCGAGGTGCCGGCTCTGGCGGATCTGGAATCCTCGCCGTGGGGGTTGGCCGGAAGTTGGGAGACCCCCCCCCGCTCCGCCGGTTGGCTCTGGGATCTTTATGTCCTGCGCTTTCCCCGGCGCTATGGGGAGTTCCCGGACTTCTTTTCAAACGATCTCACCGAGGAGTATGCCAAGGGAAGGTTCCGCGAGGGCACAGAGAGGCTAAAGATGCGAGCAGTGGCGGAAGGGATGCGGCACCTCCATGAGGCCCGGTGGCTGAAGCCCCAGATGCCGGAGCCCGCCACATGGCTGGGATTTTATTTTTCCCAGCAGGGGGATTGGGAGAGGGCCCGCCGGTATTACCGGGAGCAGGTTCGGCTCCAGGAGGCTTTGCTGCAAAAGGCTCGGCAATACCGTGCCCTGCCGGAGGTCCTTTCCGGAATCGAGCAGGCGCTGGCGGAGGCCCATTTAAATCATGGCGTTTCCCTGGAGAAGACAAAGGAGTGGAAGGCGGCCGGGGAAAGCTATGAGCGGGCATTGCATTTCGCTCCCCGCTCGGCCCAGGCTCACTACAACCTGGCGGTTTTGTACTGGGGCCGGGACTGGCAAAAAGCGTTGGAGTATCTCCAGAAAGTTTTGGAGACAGATCCCAATCACCCCCAGGCCAGGCGCTATCTTCCCCTCGTCCAAGAAAGGCTGCGGCCGGCGCGTTGACGATAGGCCTGGTTTCTTTTTACCGAAAATTTACCCTCCTTTTACCGATTTTTTACCTGATTCCCTTATGCTTGAGGTGATGGAAGGTGCTGAAGCGCAGGAGGAGAAAGATGAAACTCTTGATTGTAGATGACGATAAGGCAATCCGGGAGCTTTTGGCAGGGTTGGCCCTGCGGGAAGGCCATGAGGTTTGGGAGGCCTCCACCGGCAGGGAGGCCAAGGCCCTTCTGGAGGACAAAGGGGGGGTGGACCTGATCCTATTGGATTTTCTGCTCCCCGATATGAGCGGCTTTGCTTTTCTGCGCTGGGTCAAGCTCCTCCCTGGTTATGGCTCCATTCCGGTGGTCTTGATGAGCGTCTTGGACCAATCCAAATATCTGCAGGAGGCAACTCGCCTGGGGGCCGAATTCTGGATCTCCAAAACGCAGCTGGTCAGAGTTCAGAGCTTCCTGCTTTTCCTGGAGTCCATGGAGGGCGCCTTGAAGGTCCAGGAAAAAGAGGGGAGGGAGGCGCAGCTGGAGAGAGTCCGCCTGCGTTCCAGCGCGGACTACCGGCAGGCTCAAGAGTGTCTCAGATGGCTGCAAACGCACAAGGGGGCGGTCCTCTAAGGAGGAGGTGAAAAAACAGCTATGGATCCGATTATCTTTCATGTGGTCAAGGGGTTGGTGGGAGCGATTGCGGGTGTGTGGGTTTACTTGGTGATCCGGCTCTTGGCGTAAAGCGTTGGAGGGGAGGTGGGTGATGCGGGCTTTGATTGTAGACGATGAATCCAGCATACGGATCCTGCTGAAATACCTTCTGGAGAAAAGGGGATTCCAGGTCTATCAGGCTGCCTCCATCGGTCAGGCACAGGAGGTGGCCGGGGTCGTTCAGCCGGAGTTGGTGCTTTTGGATTTGGCCCTTCCAGACGCCAGCGGACTGATTTTCTTGAGATGGCTGCAGCTGCAGGCCTTTGAGCCGGCGGTGGTGGTTTTGAGCGTCCTCAATCGCCTCAAATATGGCTCCGAGGCCATCCGATTGGGAGCCTCCGCCTGGATATCCAAGCCTTTTCAGATTCAGAACCTATTGAATACGGTGGTCCGAGTGGTCGGCTTGCACCCCAGTGTCAACTCATCTAAAAATGTCAACGAAGGAGTAGTCGGCATCGCTTAGTT
>JACQJP010000054.1 GCA_016204975.1 Elusimicrobiota bacterium | reverse complement strand
CCGGATGGCAGGCCCAGTTCCCCAAAATCGCCACCGTCTTGCCCGTCTGGCGGCTCCTCAAGCGCAGCACGGTCAACTCCGGATCGAAAATGACCGGATCGCGGCTGTCCAAGGCCAACCCTTGGGGCATGACCTGGCGCCTGCCGGCATACAAGGTGACCTCCTCCAGACGCACCGCCAGATCCATCAGCAGCTTTGCAATGCGCTTCTCCAAAAGCTCCAGATACCGCGCCTGGACCCCCGATCTTCCCGGGCGCGGGCCCCAAAGGCCCAAGGTGTCCGGGCCGGAATGGTTGTGAGTGGCCGCCAACGCCAGGTACTCCCTGTGATCCTTGACCCTCAGACGCTCCCGGAGGCTTTGGGTCAGCGAATAAAACACCCCGATCAGGTCCACCGAGACCAACCCCACCGTCCGCTCGCCGTTGCTGATCAATACCGCCCGGGCATAGAGGGGATCCCGCACCCCTTGGGCGCGCCGCCCCTGAGCCCCGTAGCCCGCCAGCCAAACGGCCGACTGACTGGGATCCGGGGTGATCTCCACCTTTCCCGCCGCCGCATAAAACTCAGCGAAAGCGGCGAAATTTATCCCAAAAAGAAGCGACAGTCCCGTCGCACCGGACATCTTCCACATAAAGGTTTCTTCCTGCAATAATCCTTTCCCAGACCGACCAACAATGCGTGATATTCGTTGAACAGCCCGGCATTTTTCGGTAGATGCCGCAAGAAGTAATCCTGGACCCGCTCATAATCCTCCGATTCTTTGCGGTCCAAATCCCCCCATCGAGCCAGAATCCTTCGGGTGTAGGCATCCACCACAAAAACCGGAAATCCCCCGGCATAAAGCAACATGGAATCGGCCGTCTCCGGCCCCACCCCGGACAAGCCCAGAAGCTCCTCCCGGAGCGCCGGCCAGGGCTTGGAATCCAGCAGGCGTCCCACCCGGCCCCCATACCTTTTCCGCACGTAGCGGGCAAAAATCTTCAGCCTGCGCGCCTTGCAATTGAAATAGCCGGAGGGACGCAGGAGGCGCGCCAAGCGAGCCGGCGGCATGCGGGAGATTCGAGCAATGCTCAGAGGGCCGCTGCGGTGCAGGTTCTCCAACGCCCTCTCCGCGTTCCTCCAGGCGGTGTTCTGGGTCAAAATCGCGCCCACGCAGACCTCCAGTTTCTGTCGCTCTCCTATGGCCTCTCCGTTTTCGCCCCGAAGCCGATGGTAGAGAGGCCGCAACCCCCTGGAACGAGGAGGCACGCTGGGCCACCAATTCTGCGGGCCTAAAAACTGCCTCAAACTCCGGTAGCGCCGCCTCAATTTTCGCAACGTGCGGCGCTTATGATAGAATGACTCCATGAGGCTGTTGGAATCCGATTTTCTCGTTATGGGGAGCGGCATCGCGGGCCTGATCTTCGCCCACCAGGCCTCCGCCTACGGCACGGTGCACATTGTAACTAAAAAAGAGGCCAAGGAATCCAACACCAACTACGCCCAAGGCGGCATCGCCGCCGTCATGGCGGAGACAGACAGCTTTGAGAACCATATTCAAGACACCCTACGCGCCGGCGCGGGGCTTTGCCGGCCCCAGATCGTCAAAGCCGCAGTGGAGGAGGGGCCGGCTCGCATCCGGGAGCTGATGGCCCTGGGAGTCCGGTTCCACAGCAAAGGCGCGCAACTGGACCTGGGTCTGGAAGGGGGTCACTCCCATCGAAGGATCCTCCATGCGGGAGACATGACGGGACGGCATCTGGAACAGGCCCTGATCGCCGCATGCGTCCAGAACCCCCGGATTCGATTCTTCGAAAACCACCTGGCCATTGACTTGATCCTGCAAGACCATCCCCGGGAAAGGCCCAGCGAGCGCAACCGATGCCTGGGAGCCTATGTCCTGAACCGGGAAAACCGGGAAATACTGGGCTTTGCCGCGAAGGCGGTGGCCTTGGCCACGGGAGGAGCCGGCAAGTGTTATCTCTACACCTCCAACCCGGACATCGCCACCGGAGACGGAATGGCCATGGCCTACCGCGCGGGAGTCCCCCTATCCAACATGGAATTTGTGCAGTTCCATCCCACTTGCCTCTACTGTCCGGAGGCTAAAAACTTTCTCATCTCGGAGACCGTCCGGGGAGAAGGGGGCCTGCTCTTGAACGGCGCAGGGGAAAGATTCATGCCCCGCATCCATCCCCAGGCGGAGCTGGCCCCACGAGACATCGTCGCCCGCGCCATAGACGCGGAACTGAAGCGCAGCGGAGCCGAATGCGTCTATTTGGACATCTCCCACCGGGGCGCGGATTTCATCCGGAAAAGGTTCCCCAACCTCTACGCCCAGTGCCTCCGGTTCGGATTTGACATGGCCAAGGTACCCTTCCCCGTGGTTCCCGCCGCCCACTACTTCTGCGGCGGGGCGGAGACGGACGCCGCCGGCCGCACCGAACTCCCCGGTCTCTACGCCATTGGCGAGGCCGCCCACACCGGCCTTCACGGCGCCAATCGCCTGGCCAGCAACTCGTTGTTGGAGGCCTGCGTCTTCGCCCACCGCGCCGCTGCGGCCGCCTCCCAGGAAAAGAAGTCCGGAATTTGCGGCTCCGGTTCCTCCATTCCCAGGTGGCAGACCGGAGGGGCGATTTCCCCCGATGAAGAGGTGGTGGTCACCCAAAACTGGGATGAGATTCGCAGGCTCCTCTGGAATTATGTGGGCATCGTGCGCACCGACAAAAGGCTTCAGCGCGCCGCCGGCCGTATGGAGCTTTTCCAGAAGGAGATTGATTCCTACTACCGGAACTATTGGGTCACCCCGGATTTACTGGAGCTTAGAAACATCGCCCAGGTGGCGGAGATCCTCATCCGCGCGGCCCAACTGCGAAAGGAAAGCCGGGGGCTGCATTACAACCTGGACCACCCCTCCCCCCAAGAAAGCCTCCGCACCTCGTCACACATCCGGCGCTACCCTCAAAAGATCTCCGTTCCATCGGCATGAGGCCCCCCGTCCAAAACGTCATCGGGATTCGGGGGGCCCGGGAACACAACCTCAAAAACCTAAATCTAGAAATCCCCAAAAACAAGCTGGTGGTCATCACCGGCCTATCGGGCTCCGGCAAATCCAGCCTGGCCTTTGACACTCTCTACGCCGAAGGCCAAAGGCGCTATGTGGAGAGCCTTTCCGCCTACGCCCGGCAGTTCCTGGAACTCATGGAGAAACCCGACGTGGACTTCATCGAGGGCCTCTCCCCGGCCATCTCCATTGAACAGAGAAACCCCTCCCACAACCCCCGCTCGACCGTCGCCACCGTCACCGAGATTTACGACTATCTTCGGCTGCTCTTCGCCCGCATCGGAAAACCCCACTGCCCTCAGTGCGCTCGCCCCATCGCCTCCCGATCCGCCCAGTCCATCATCCAAGAAATCCTGGGTCAGCATCAGGGAACCAGCGTCAGTCTCTTCGCTCCCCTGATCCGCGGGCGCAAGGGAACCTACCAGGAGCTCTACGAGCGCTTTCGCAAGATGGGCTACGTCAAGGCCCGCACCGACGGAGTCCTGCATGAGCTGGAGCGTCCTCCCAAGCTGGATCGTTACAAAAAACACACCATCGAGCTCTTCGTGGACAAGCTCGCCGTCCAATCCGTGAACCGGGAGCGCCTGGCGGAATCGGTGGAGACGGCCCTAAAAGAATCGCGCGGACTTCTGGCTGCCGATTTCTACAAAAACGGCATCTCCTCAAAAACCCGCCCGACCCTCAGCTGCATCTACAGCGAGCACAACGCCTGCGCCCAGTGCGCAACCACCTTTCCGGAGCTGGAGCCGCGGCTGTTCTCCTTCAACTCCCCTTATGGGGCCTGCCCCGAGTGTGACGGACTGGGGCTCAAGACCGTCGTGGACCCGGAACTGGTGGTGCCTGACCCGCGCCTCTCCATTGGGGAGGGGGCTTTGCAAGCATGGTCCAACCCGGTGACCACACGCACCCACCGCTGGAAATCCTCCTGGGCCTCCTACTACCAAGACATTCTGGGACAAATCTGCAAGGCCCACCACATTCCCATGCGCCTTTCCTGGCAGAATCTTTCCAAAAAACAAAAGCAGGCTCTGCTCTACGGGGGAGGTTCCTACCGCATCCCATGGTCCAAAAATGCCCGGGATTTTGAAGGAGTCATCTCCAACCTGGAGAGGCGCTACCGGGAGACGGAATCCGATTATGTCAAGGAGGCCATCCGCTTGCGCTTTATGCGGGAGGTCCTCTGCTCGGTCTGCCGGGGGGCGAGACTCAAACCCGAATCCCTCTCGGTGCGCGTCCACCAGAAATCCATCTGGGAGGTGACCCGGATGACGGCAGCCCAGGCCCACTCCTTCTTCCAGCAGCTTTCGCTTTCCGAGAAAGACCGACAGATATCCGTGCAGGTTTTAAAAGAAATCCGGTCCCGGCTGCAATTTCTGGTGAGCGTGGGCCTAGACTACCTGACCCTGGACCGCAAGTCCCAAACCCTAGCCGGCGGGGAGGCCCAGCGCATCCACCTGGCCACCCAGATCGGCTCCGGCTTGACCGGGGTCCTCTACGTCCTAGACGAGCCAACCATCGGCCTGCACCAAAGAGACAACGCGCGGCTCCTCGGCACCCTGAAACGTCTGAGGGACCTCGGAAACACCCTGATCGTCGTGGAGCACGATGAGGAAACCATCCGCGCCGCCGACTGGATCATTGACTTAGGGCCGGGGGCCGGCATCCATGGGGGCCAGGCGGTGGCCCAAGGGGAACTTGCCGGCATCCTGAAAAACAAAAAATCCCTGACCGCCCAGTATCTCAACCGCAAACTGACCATTCCCATCCCCTCCCCCAGGCGCACTCCCCAGGGCGCCGGCCTGCAGATCCTTAATGCCCGGCAGTTTAACCTCAAAGACATAGACGTCAAGATCCCCCTGGGGCTCTTCGTCTGCGTCACCGGGGTCTCGGGCTCCGGCAAATCCACCCTGGTCCAGGAGATCCTCTACAAAGGCCTGGCGCGGCGCCTCTCAGGGTCCAAGGAGGTTCCCGGCGAACACCGGGCGATCCTGGGCCTGGAACATCTGGACAAGGTCATCGTGGTGGACCAAAGCCCCATCGGGCGCACGCCGAGATCGAATCCCGCCACCTATGCCGGCGCCTTCTCCCCCATTCGGGAGCTCTTCGCCCAGCTTCCGGAATCCAGGAGGCGCGGCTACAAACCCGGACGCTTCTCCTTCAACGTCAAGGGGGGCCGCTGCGAAAACTGCCAGGGAGACGGAACCTTAAGAATCCAGATGCAGTTTCTGCCGGACGTTTACGTCAAATGCGAGGAGTGCCACGGAGGGCGTTTCAACGAGGAGACGCTTCAGGTGCGCTACAAAGGCAAAAACATCTCGGAGGTCCTGGAGATGTCGGCAGAGGAGTCCGTCCGGTTCTTCGACGCCATCCCCTATATCAAACGCATCCTGCAAACACTCTATGACGTGGGATTGGGCTACGTCAAACTGGGACAGAGCGCCACCACCCTCTCCGGCGGCGAGGCCCAGAGGGTCAAGCTGGCCTCGGAACTCTCCCGGCGAGCCACCGGAAAAACCCTGTATCTTTTAGATGAGCCCACCACCGGTCTTCACTTTGCGGATGTGGATAAGCTGTTGCAGGTTCTGCACCGGTTAGCGGAGGCGGGCAACACCGTCTTGGTCATCGAGCACAACCTGGATGTCATCAAAACCGCCGACTGGATCATTGACCTGGGACCGGAGGGGGGCGAGGCCGGAGGACGCATCGTCGCCGAAGGCCCCCCGGAGAAGATCGCCCAAGTCAAGGCCTCCTACACCGGCCAATACCTGCGAAGAATCCTCCAAAACTCCTAACTGAACTTTTGCAAAGAGATATGCCCCTTATCTGGATTACGGGCAATCTATTTTTCTCAGCAGACCATTCTGCACAATTCCACTCACATATTGATATTCGGAAGTCCAGCGGTTAAGAGAAAAGCATTCTTCTGATGGCCGAGGATTAACCTCATAGCACGTGGGTAACTTTAAATTTTTCTCGTGCGTATTGACAACCTGAATTGCTGTTCCCCGGCATAATAAATAATACGCCCCCGAAGGCTGAAGCCCCTTTCCGCGCAACACCTCAATATAGTCCGGATCGCCACGCCCCCCAAACCACTCGGCCCGCTGTACGTTGTTCGGATCCCCTTCTGGAAAAAACTCTTTCACCTCTGACACTGGAAAACCTAAAATGCCTCCTCCTTTGACCGACCTTTCTTGTAACTTTGCAGAAGGAGTCTTATCAGGCTTCTGCGGCACATGTGGGGGTCTTTTTGTTTTTGGAACCGTTTTTTTCGATTGCGACGGCGGCGCTGTCGGAGTAGTTTGCGGAGTTGCAGTACCAAGCAAAATATCCCTCATCCCCGTTATACGCTTGTTGTATGCCTCCTTCAATGCCGCATACTTTCCTTCCCCCGGGATATCGTTCACAATGAGTTGAAGGCTGGCAAGCGCCCCCTTCACTTGGCCGCGCTGAGCCCCATCCGCCACAGTAAGAGTTGCACTTTCCCCTGTTTGCAAGAACTTCTCCAGTTGCGCCACTGTCGTCGTTGATCCTAGGACCCTTGTCAAAATATCATTGAGATTATTATTTGTATGTCCCGCAGCTGCAACTCGAAGCGCGCCCTCAATCCTCGTCGTATTTAAATTCCTGTCTTCTGAATTCATTGAGGAGTCTTCAACTTCTCCACGCAGTTGCTCCGCCTCAGCCTGAAGGTCTTTCCAACTACCTCGCTGGTCATCAGGCTTAAGAGCAGGCCTAGTAAAAGCAAGATCAATTTTTCCCTCAGACAGCCCCCCAAGCAGCTCCATTCTCCTGACTAAATCGTCTACCCGCTTGCCTATCAAATTTTGCTCGGTCGGAACTCCGGGAGGAGAGGGAGGCTGCGCGCCGGGGGACTTGACCGCAGATGGCTCGGCAGATGGATTTCCTTTAAATAGCCCAAACTTGGAGGCGATGAGGAGGCCGCCGATGCCGAGACCACCCAGGATCAAAGCCATTTTGGGATCGAGCATCCCCAGCCCCCAAAGGGCCGCTAATATCCCCGCCAAGATAAATCCCCATGCTGACAGGTTTTTGTACCAAGGCTTAGCACCAGAACGCGGCTGCGATTCCCTGACAGGTCCCAAATCCTCTCGTAACTTCGCGAATCCGCTCGCAATTCTTGTGCGCGCTTCGTCCCCCACCGGACTTGCTAAAGCCAGAAAGTTGACCGTTTTACCGAAAATCGGAACTCCCTGCACGGCGGCGGGAGTTGCAACCGTTCCAGCACCAAACGCCCCCGGTTGACGTCGGTCAAATATATTTACATTGACGCGCGCCTCTTGAAACATTTCCTGAATCCGCTCTTTGTTGTCCTTAACCCCCAGAATCGTTGTGAGTTTTCCAACCTCCTCCTGGGGAAGCAAACGCTGAGCCGCCCTTTTCCATTCCTCAGAGGCAGGATTGCCGGTATATACTCTCTCATATGACTTAAACTTATCTAGAAGTTCTGCATGCTCATCCTTCCCAAGATACGCATAAACCGCATTGGCTAAGGTAATTTGCCGGTCCCCAAATGGGTCAGGGTGATTCTCATAGAGCGCGTTGATCTCTTTCCAGAACCGATCTGCGGTCATTTTCTCCATCAACAGTCTTTGTTGCAAGGATTGAAAGCCTTTACGCCTCTCCTCTAACCCAGTGAGCACATCCCCAGCATGAGAAACCACTCTTTCTACTAGACGTGCCTCGCTCTGTGGTTGTTTGGCTTTCTGCTCAGCCCAAGTCTTTAGCTGCGGGCAAGACAAGTCAGTGACCTCAGTGCGGAAAACAGGATTGACCTTTTCATACAAATCTTTCGCTGAATCTGCGCCGATGCCGAGAAGCCCTAAGACCTCATAAAATCGTGCGGAAAAATCCTGATAGGTTGCAATTCCTTGCCTATTCTCCGTCCTAAATTTCCCAAAAGCCTCCTTTAACTGCTGCGCTTCGCACTTCTCTTGAGTCTTTGCAGGAAGAGCACAGCAAAGGAGGACAGCTATCCCGAACAAGCAGCCCTTATTGGAAAAATTCATTTTCAAACCCCTCCAGATTCTCAAGCATCATCCCAAAGCCCGACCCCTGCAAGGGCCAAAGGGCCTACGGCGACATAGGACTTTAGACCTATGTCCCAGTGTAGGGGAAAAACTGGAAATTTGCAAGAGATTTTTGACCCAGGATGGCCCGGAGAAAACACGGCATCTCAATTCCACCTGGACTTTTGCAAATTTATAGAGAAGGGGGTGGCCGGGGGATTGCCTGGAGTCCCGTAAATAGTTGACAACCTCCGGAGAAAGGGGCTAAGATAGTCTCAAGATCGGACGCGGAGGAACTGTGAGATGAAAAAATCTTTTACGATTGGACTAATCTTGACCCTGAGCTCGGCACTACTGATCTCCTGCGCACCCAAGAAAAAGGTCAAAAAGCCCCTACCGGAGCTTGAAGAGCAGACGGCCCAGGAGGAGGAGTTGGACATCCGGGGATCTGAGTTTGTGGCTTCCAAGAACCTCCGGAATATCTACTTTGAGTTCGACCAATCCAGCCTGACCTCCCAGGCCCGCGGTATCCTCCAGGAAAACGCGGAGTTTTTGAAATCCAACCGGGACTTCGAGGTGCTGGTGGAGGGCCACTGTGACGAGCGGGGCACCACGGAGTACAACCTGGGACTGGGACAGAAACGCGCCAAAACAGTCCGCAACTACTACGTCCGGTTGGGGATTCAAGGCTCCCGCGTCGGAACCATCTCCTACGGGGAAGAAAAAACGGTCTGTGCCCAGTCTGCGGAGGACTGCTGGGCTCAGAACCGCCGCGCGCAAACCTTGGTCCGAGCTCCCGCCGAAAGCCGCGCTCCCGCTGCTCCGTGAAGCGCCGGTTCTGGATTTTCCTTCCCCTCTCCATACCTCTCCTCAACGGTTGCCTGGCCACCCAACATGACTTGGTAGGCCTGCAAGCCCAGATGGACGAACTGAACCTGGGCATGCAGGACCTCAAGCGCAATCAGGCGGACCTCTCTGTCCAAATGGACCAGCTCAGCACCCAGATTCTCACCCTGACGGAGACCCTCAGAGACTCCAGCGACCGCATGTCCCGACTCTCCGGGCGGCTGGACGACCTTCAGGCCGGCCTGGGACAAAAGATCGAAACCGTGGGGGAAACCTTCAAAAAGGAAAAGGCCAAAGCGGGAATTCCTCCGCCCAGCCAGATCTACCATCAAGCCTATCTGCACTATGTCAAGAAGAACTATGACCTGGCCCTCCAGGGATTCAAAAACTATCTGGAGAGCTTTCCGGAGGGGGAGATGGCGGACCGGGCCTATTTCTACCAGGGGGAAAGCCTCTACACCCAAAAGAAATGGATCCCCGCCGGCGAAAAATACTCCGAACTTCTAACTAAATTTCCAAAAAGCGATCTTCTGCCGGCCGCCCGGTTAAAGTACGCGCTCTCCCTCAGGCGCCTGGATCCCAACAACCCGGAGGCCCGGCATATGTTGCTCTCCATCACCAAGGATTTCCCAAACTCCCCGGAGGCCTCCAGCGCCAAAAGATACCTCGAGCCCCCTGAAAAAAAGCAAGCAACCTCCACTAAGTCTCCGGCACCCAAAAAAACAAAGCCATAAAAACCGCCTTGTCCCGAGCCCTCTTCCTCTCGCTGTTTTTGCACGCCGCAGCCTTCGCCTCCGTCTGGCATCGCCCACCCCAAACCATCCATCTCCCCATCCAGATCGAACTCCTCCCCATGCCGCCGGAACCTACCCCCGAAGCCTCCACAACGCTTCTCCCCGAAAACAAGGCGAAGGTTCCCAAGGAAAAGAAGGAGAAGAAACACCCCGAAGCTCAAAAGCCGCAGCCAAAAACTACCGCCCAAGCCCCCCCAAAACCACCTCAACCGGCCCACAAGGTTTCCCTAGAAACCAGCCGATTCCCCTTCCCCTACTACCTAACCCTTCTGCGGGACAAGGTGGCCGGCCAGTGGCGCTGGCCCGCCTCCCCGGTTCCCCTCACCTGTGTCGTCTATTTTCGAATCCAGAGAGACGGACAGATGACCCATCTAGAGGTAAAAACAAAATCCGACAATTCCCTCTTTGACCAAGCGGCCTTGAGCGCCGTGGCTTTGGCCACCCCTTTTCCCCCGCTGCCGACCGGATATGCCGAAGAGTACCTGGGCGTCTATTTCGAGTTCAGCCTACAGTGAGAGTGTAATGGACAGGACCCTAATTCCATTTTGCAAAAGTCCGGTTAGATCTGGACTTTTTCTGATTCTATACAGTCTTACCATCGCAAGCCCCCTTAGAGCACAAACGGACGTCTACATCGGCCTTCAAGCCCTCCAGGAAGGCGCGGCGCTGAACCTTGGATTCCCCGCCTTTCTGCCCCAAAGGCCTGCCATGCTCCAGGATATCGAGATAGCCCATGCGGCGCAGAACGTGGTGCGCTACGACCTGCTGTTTTCCCGCTACTTCAGACTGCTGGAAGAAGGACCGCTGGTCACCCCGGGGCGTCTCACGGAAAGCCTGGAGATATGGAAGAAGCATGGGGCTGTGGCCCTGCTCTTCGTCCAGGCGGCGGACCTGGATTCCCACTTGACCTTAGACGCCAAGCTCTATGAGGCCGCAACCGGCCAAGTCATTTTCGAGAAGTTCTATCGCTTTCCAAAAAAAAGCCGGCGCGCCGCCTGCCACACCCTCTCCGACGACCTGGTCCGGCACTTTACCGGCGAGACCGGCATCGCCCGCACCCGGATCGCCTTCGTCCACAACGCCTCCGGCGCCAAGGAGCTTTACCTCATGGACTACGACGGCGAAAACCTCGCCCGCTTGACCCACGACCGATCCCTGCACATCCTGCCCCTATGGTCTTTGGACGCAAAGGCCCTCTACTACACCACCTACCGTCACGGAAACCCGGACCTCTACCGCCTGGACATGGAAAGTTCCCAATCCGCAGCCGTCTCCACCGTTCAGGGCTTGAACCTCCCGGGCAGCCTCTCCCCCGATGGCCAGGAAATGGCCATCACCCTCTCCAGACAAAGGGATACGGACATTTTCCTCCTTAATCTAAAAAATAAAAAACTGCGTCCGCTCACCTCCCATCCCGGCATCGACATCGCGCCGAGCTTTTCTCCCAACGGAGGGGAGATCGTTTTCGTCTCGGACCGGGGCGGCAATCCCAACCTCTACGTGATCGACAGGGAGGGAGCCAACCTACGGCGTTTGACCGCTCTCAACTGGGCCGATTCCCCTCGATGGTCCCCCAAGGGGGATTGGATCGCCTTTGCCGGAAGGCCAGGCCCCAGAGAGAAGATGGATATCTACCGCGTGGACGGAACCGGCACTCGAATGGAGCGCCTGACCTTAGGAGAAGGCTACAACGAAAACCCCAGCTGGTCCCCGGACGGGCGTTTTCTGGTTTTCACCAGTACCCGCCGGGGAAGGCGGGAGGTCTTTTTTATGGGCATGGATGGAAGCTTTCCACAACCCTTGGCCACCCTGCGGGGGGACAGCTTCAGCCCGGCCTGGAGCCCCTAAGGACTGAAGCAACGGCGGCAGCGGGCCTCGTATTTATTGGAGGCCCCCACCTCGATCCTCTTGCGGCTGAGGGTCAGGCGCTGGCTCCGGTTGGCGGGGTTTCCGCAGGCCATGCAGATAGCCAAGTTCTTGGTGACATACTCCGCCACCGCCATCAGGCGGGCGACGGACTCAAAGGGGCGGCCCCTATAATCCTGGTCCAGCCCCGCCGCAATCACCCGCAGGCCCAGGCTCGCCAGCTTCTCGCAGACGGAGA
This sequence comes from Elusimicrobiota bacterium, assembly GCA_016204975.1. Taxonomy (GTDB): domain Bacteria; phylum Elusimicrobiota; class Elusimicrobia; order JACQJP01; family JACQJP01; genus JACQJP01. The sequence continues at coordinate 18,173 of JACQJP010000054.1, read as the reverse complement.
CGATCGGCAGGCCGAAGAAATGGACTTCATCAATCCCCACCACCTGGGTCTGCGGCCGCAGCTTCTTTAGGACCTGCGCCGCCGTAGTGGCCGCCTGGGAGGGAATCCTCGCCCGATCGTGCGAAACAAGATGGTTTTTGGCGTAGCGCACATCCATATGGGAGTTGAAGACCTGAACCTTCTGCCGAGCCAGACTGGCAAGTCTCAGCCGTCGGATAAGCTCCTGGGTTTTCCCGGAGAACATGCTGCCGCAGATCACCTCGATCCAACCCGTCCCTTGAGGATAGGAATACATGACGCCTCGGCGTTGCGAAAAGACATTGTAGTATAATAGGCCTATCCGCTCAAAGGGAGGGGAGAGGCGTTTTCTATGTGGAGCTACTTCGCCAAAGGCGGGATCATGATGTGGCCGTTGCTTCTATGCTCCATCTTTTCCTGGGCCATCATTCTGGAACGGACCTATTTCTTTTGGAAAACCATCTTCGGACAGAAGGCCCAGCTCCATCGGCTCCTGCAGCACCTGGGCCAAAAACGGTTGGAAGAGGCGGTCAAGCTCGCCGAGCGCATGCGCCATCCGGCGGCGGCAATGCTCAAGTTCGCAGCGGCCAAGGCCCAGGAGGGGAGGGGCGCCGCAGAGCGCTCCCTTGGGGAAGCGGAATCCATCGTGGCGGCAAAGCTGGAAAAATACATGGGGCTTTTGGCTTTCCTGGCCAGCATCTCCACCCTCATGGGATTTACCGGGACGGTGCTGGGAATGATCCGCGCCTTTGAGTCCATCGTCCAAGCAGGGGTCTCCTCCCCCGCGGTCGTGGCCTCCGGCATTGCCGAGGCCCTGGTCACCACCGCTGCGGGACTTTTGATCGCCATTCCGGCCTTTGCTTTCCACGCCTACTTCAACCACCTGATCGAACGCACCGAAACGGAGATCAGCCGGGTGCAAAGGCTGTTTCTCAACAGCGTCTAAGACAACCGATGGAAAATGTTATAATGAGAAGCTGCGTAAACATTTTACAACCCAGGAGGTAGCCATGCCCGTCCAAACCAAAAACCCGGCGGTTCCCAAAACTGTAGAGAGCCCCATCAACCCATGGGAGGTGGCACTCAAACAACTGGAGATCGTCGCCAAACACATGAAGTTGGACCCCGGAATTCAAAGTTATCTCAGCTACCCTAAGCGTTGCCTCATCGTTTCCGTCCCGGTTCGTATGGACGACGGTTCCATAAAGATTTTTGAAGGCTACCGGGTCCAGCACAATCTGGCCCGGGGACCCGCCAAGGGCGGCATCCGCTACCATCCCGGTGTGACCTTAGATGAGGTCAAGGCCCTGGCCTTCTGGATGACCCTGAAGTGCGCCGTGCTGGGTCTGCCCTACGGAGGGGCCAAGGGCGGGGTGCGCGTGGACCCCAAAAAGCTCAGCCTCGCAGAGTTGGAACGCATGACCCGCCGCTACACCTCTGAAATTTCCATCATCATCGGACCGGGAAAAGATATCCCGGCCCCCGACGTCTATACCAACTCCCAGACCATGGCCTGGATGATGGACACCTACTCCATGGGAATCGGACACAGCGCTCCGGGGGTGGTGACCGGAAAGCCCCTGGAGATTGGGGGATCTTTGGGGAGAAACGAAGCCACCGGGCGCGGCTGCGTCTATACGATTGAGAACGCCTTCCGGAAACTTCACTGGAACCTCAAAGGGACCACGGCCGTCATCCAGGGTTTCGGAAACGCAGGGTCCGTCTGCGCCAAACTTCTGGCCGATTTGGGTGTGCAAGTCATCGCAGTCTCAGACTCCAAAGGAGGGGTGCACTCGCCCCAGGGGTTGGATGTTCCCAAGCTCATCCTTTTGAAGAACAAAGGGGGCAGCGTCACGGACTATTCCGGAAGCGGGGTCACCCGCCTCACCAACCAGGAGATACTGGAACTCAAATGCGACATTCTAGTTCCTGCCGCGCTGGAAAACCAAATCACCGGGGCCAATGCCGCCCGCATCCAGGCGCGCCTCATCGCCGAGGCCGCCAACGGCCCCACCACACCGGAGGCGGATGAGATCCTCTACAAAAAGGAGGTCTTCCTGCTGCCGGACATCCTGGCCAACGCCGGCGGCGTGACCGTCTCCTACTTCGAATGGGTCCAGGACAACCTGGCCTACTTCTGGAAGGAGGAGGAGATCAACCAACGTCTGGAGGACCTTATGTCCGCCGCTTTCGAAAACGTCTACCTCCTGGCCCAGGAGGAAAAGGTGGACATGCGTATGGCCGCCCAGATCCTGGCCGTTCGGAAGATCGCCCAGGCCCTCAAAATGCGCGGCATCTACCCATAGATGGGGAAGCCCAGGGTCTTCATCACCCGACGAATCCCCGAGACCGCCCTCCAGAAGCTCCAAGCCCACTGCCGCGTCCGCCTCTACCCAAAATCCACCCCTATCCCCCGCACACGCCTCCAGCGTGAAATCCTTGAGGCGGAGGGGCTCTTGTGCCTGCTGACCGACCCCATTGACTCCAAAATTCTGGAAGGCGCTCCGAAACTGAAGGTCATCGCCAATTGCGCGGTAGGCTTCGACAACATTGACTTGGCTGCGGCTGCAAGCCGCCACATCGCCGTCTCCAACACCCCCGGCATCCTCACCGAAACCACTGCGGACTTCACTTGGGCGCTCCTCCTGGCGGTCGCGCGTCGGATAGTTGAGGCGGACCGCTTCATGCGCGCGGGCAAATATCGCGGGTGGGACCCCTTGATGTTTCTGGGTTCCGATGTCCACGGAAAAACCTTGGGTATCCTGGGATTCGGCCGGATCGGGCAGGCGGTGGCCCGCCGGGCGCAGGGGTTTTCCATGCGGGTGCTTTACTATGACCCCGCTCCCGCCGGCACGCTGGCTCCCTCCGGGAGCCCGGCCGGTACCCAGAGCTCTGCGGAGGGTGCCGGCACGCCTCCCCCTTTCCCCGCCCAGCGCGTCTCCCTGGAGGAACTGCTTCGGGAATCGGACTTTGTGAGCATCCATACCCCGCTCAACCCGCAGACCCGGCATCTTCTCAACCGCGAAAGACTTCGCCTCATGAAACCCTCCGCTTACCTCATCAACACCGCCCGGGGACCCATCGTGGAGGAGAAGGCCCTGCGGGATGCGCTCAAGCGCAAAGAGATCGCCGGGGCTGCCCTGGATGTCTATGAAAAAGAACCTCGGATGATCCCAGGGCTGGCCGCGCGACCCAATACGATCCTGGTTCCCCACATCGCCAGCGCCAGCCGCCAGACCCGAGCCCGTATGGCCGAGATGGCCGCAGAAAATATCCTGGCGGTCCTGGTCCGACATGAACAGCCCGCCTCCCTCGTCACTTGAACATGGGGCGGGCTCCTGCGATTCTCCTGGCTCCCAACGCCTTTAAAGGAACTTACAGCGCCGCAGAAATCTCCAGACTTTTGCGGAAGAAACTCAAGACTCTATTTCCCAGCGCTTCCTTCCAAACCCTGCCGGTCTCCGATGGAGGAGACGGACTCTGTGAGGTGTGCGTTGCAGCCACAGGAGGCCGATTCCATTTTATGACCGTTTCCGGGCCTCTCTCCCAGCCGGTCCGGGCCCGATTCGGAATGCTCTCGGCCCGCCGCGCGGTGCTGGAGATGGCCCAGGCCTCCGGCCTCCACCACCTCTCCCCGCCCCTGCGTCCCCTCGAGGCTCACACCTTCGGCACCGGGCAGCTTATCCGCAGAGCCCTGGACATGCGCTGCCGCCAGATTCTAATCGGCATGGGAGGCAGCGCCAGCTCCGATGGCGGAAGCGGCATGGCGCAGGCCTTGGGGGTGAGACTCCTGGACGCAAAAGACAGGCCCATTGGCCTGGGGGCCTCCGCCTTAAAGAAGCTGGCCCGGATTGATCTCACCCAAAAAGACCCACGCCTCAAGAAGGTCCGGGTGACCGCCGTTGCGGACGTGACCAATCCCCTCCTGGGCCCCAGAGGATCGGCCGCCGTCTACGGACCCCAGAAAGGGGCTTCTCCCAAACAGGTTCGAGCGCTGGAAAAGATTCTGAGCCACTACGCCCGGATTCTCCGCAGGGATTGCGGGGCCGATGTCCGCAACCAACCGGGCAGTGGGGCGGCCGGAGGACTGGGGGCGGGGCTGATCGCCTATCTGAACGCCGAGATCGTGGAGGGAGCCGGCTACGTCTTAAGGCTTCTCTGTGCGGAGAAGAAAATGCGGCAGGTAGACTGGGTAGTGACCGGGGAGGGCAAACTGGACCGGCAATCCTTTTACGGCAAGGCCCCGGTAGAGGTGGCCCGCATGGCCAACCGTCTAGGCATCCCTTGCATCGCCGTCTGCGGACAAATGGACCTGCGGGGGATTTCTCTCAAGCAGAGAGGCCTCTTCGAGGCGCTCTTGACCCTGCGGGAGCTTGAAGGACCTCAACGCCTGCCTTTGAAACGTTCCTGGAGAGAATTGAGCTTCTCCGCCAAAAGCCGCCAGTAATCCCCGCGTCGCAACCGAATCGGCTCCACAAAATTTCCGGCCAGCATCCGATCCAGGGCGCTCAAGATGGCCTGCATGGGCCCAGCCGCCCGATGAAACCAATAAATACTGAGAAGAAAGGCGCCTGCCACCGCCACAAGCCCGCTCCAAAAAAACGGTCCGGAGAGAGCGGACCGAGCCTCCCGCACAGTCACCACCCCTAAAGGAACCGCCCGAGCCTCAAGCTCCTGCAGGGCTCGATCCGCCGCCAAGTAGGCGACGGCCAAAGCAGCCGCCGCCAACAGGGTCACAAAAAAGGCCGACTGCAGCAAAAAGACATTCTCCACAAAGAACCGTTTTCTCATCCTTATCTCCTATTATCGGAAGGCAACCCTGCACAGGCCCCCTAAAATACCTTTTTGCAAAAGTCCAGTTTAGCGATTAAACGGCGATATTGTCAATCAATCGGGTTTTTCCCAGCCAAAGGGCCGCCAACAAACGCGAGGGAACACCCTGCCGCCGGCGCCGGAGAGGCTCCAGGGTGCGCGCATGGACAAACTCTACGTACTCGATGCGCCCAGAAGGCACCTGTCGCACCAAGAACCTCCGAACCTGCCGCAAGACCTCCGAGGCCGAATGCCGGCGCAGCAGGCGCCGACCGAGGCGGAGCGCCTGAAAAATCCGGATCGCCTGCCGCCTCTGTGAGGGAGAAAGATACCGGTTGCGGCTGGAGAGGGCCAGGCCATCCGCCGCACGCACCGTCGGACAGGCCACCACACGAAGGGGAAGATCCAGATCCCGAACCATCCGGCGCACTACCTGAAGTTGTTGGTAGTCCTTCTCCCCGAAATAGGCTCGGTCCGGTCCGACCAGATTGAAGAGCTTGAGTACGACCGTAGCTACCCCCCGGAAATGGCCGGGACGAAACAACCCGCACAACCTCCGCGAGAGATAGGGAACCTCCGCAAAGCTCTGGAAGCCCTGCGGGTAGATCCGAGCGACAGAAGGGGCCAATGCAGCGTCCACTCCCAAAACCCGAAGGGTCTTGCAGTCGGCCCCAAAGGGCCTGGGATAACGACGGAAATCCTCCCTGGGACCAAATTGGAGAGGGTTGACAAAGAGGGAAACCACCGTCCGGTCATTTTCTTTCATCGCGCGGCGAATCAGCGATAAATGGCCCTCATGCAGCGCTCCCATGGTCGGGACAAAACCCGTAGAAAGGCCGAGCTTTCGCCACCTTCGACAAATCTTCTGCGCCTCAGAGCAAGAGCGCCAAATCCTCATCACAGAGAGCGCTTGAAAAAATCGAGGATCCGCCGCTGATACGCCTCCGCCCCCTTCTCAGCGCACTCCGCATGGCCCGCGCCCGGCACCACCCACAGCTCCTTCGGCTCTCCCATGTTGGCCAAAAGGCGCCGGGCATCCCCCAGGGGAGACCGCCGATCCTGCTCGCCATAGATCAGCAGAACCGGCCGGGGGGCGATGCGCCCGACATGATAGAGAGGACTGTAAGGCTCCGGATCATGTCCCAAGCGTCTGCGAGCCAGGGATAAGGTCAGAGCGGCACAGGGAAATTTTGGAAAATGAAATACCTCCCGCGTATAGCGGGTGACTACCTCCCGATAGGAAGCGAAGGAACTTTCCGCCGCGACCGCCCGAATCTCCGGAAAACGGGCTGCTCCCCAAAGGGCCACCGCCGCCCCCAAAGAAAGGCCGTAAACTCCCAAACGCTCGCACCAGTGGGGCCTGGAATGCCTCAAAAAATCCAGGGCCGCCGAAAAATCCAAAGACTCCAGGCTCCCCAAGGAGGAAACGCCCCCCCGGCTTTCCCCGTGGCCTCGAAAATCAAAATAAAAAAGGTTGAACCTTCCCCGCTGAGAGAGAAAGTAGGTGGAGGTAAGCAACTTGGATTTATTCTCTCCCCAACCGTGGCACAACAGAATGGTTCCGTCGGTGGGGGGATCCGCCTCCAGAATCCAACCCTTCAGCTGCAGGTTATCCGAGGTCAAAAAGGAAACCGGATCATAGGACAGGCCGTAGCGGTCCGGCCAAAACTCATGCGGGGAGGGACGCGGAGGAGAGAGGATGATGCGGGCTCCGTAGAAACTCGTGCCCAAAGCCAAAAGAAGAAGGAGGAAAAGAAAAAGCAGTAGCCATCCGGCGGGGCTCACCCCGCCACCCCTGCGAACAACCCCATTACCCTACGACCTCTTTGGGACTAGGAAAGGCCCCGCTTTTGACTTCCTGAATATAGCTTTGAATAGCCTTTTTGGCTTGCCCCCGGAGATCGGCATAGCGCTTGGCAAAACTGGGAGAGGAACCATGATAAAGCCCCAAGAGGTCATTTAAAACCAGAACCTGGCCGTCACAGTAGGGCCCAGCTCCAATGCCGATGGTGGGAATGGAAATCTTCCGGGTCACCTCCCTGGCCAATTCGGAAGGGATGCCCTCCAAGACAACGGCAAACGCGCCGCTTCCCTCCAATACCTTGGCGTCGGTGAGAATTTTCTCGGCGGTCTTCTCATCCCGTCCCTGCATCCGATAACCTCCCAGGCAGTGGATGGACTGGGGAGTCAGTCCCAGATGCCCCATCACCGGGATATGGATCTTCAAAATCTCCTTGACGGCGGAGGCCACCTCCAGCCCTCCCTCCAGCTTCACCGCCTCCGCCCCCGCCTCCTTGACCAGAGTTCCGGCATTGCGGGCAGCCTCCTTGGGGTCCAGTTCATAGCTCAAGTAGGGCATATCTGCGATCAAAAGACCCTTGGGGCGGGCCCGATGCACGCTTCGGGTGTGATGGGCCATCTCCGCCAGGGTGACCGGCAGGGTATGGTCATAGCCCAAAAGCGTCATCCCTAAAGAATCCCCCACCAGAATCCCCTCCACCTCCAGCTCATCCAAAAGCTTCGCCATGCTGTAATCGTAGCAGGTCAACATGGCGATCTTCTCTCCCTTTTGCTTCATCTGCTGAAAGGTGTGGACCGTCACTTTGGAAGCCATTGCGATTTTGCCGAGGCCATTTTAACATTTCCCTCCGAGAGCCGCAATTCGGCCAGAATATCCGAAAAAGCCATTTTCCGGACCGGGCATCTTCCCTGGGGGAGAACCTCCAACAAGGGAATCAAGATAAAAACCCTCCGGTACAGCTCCGGATGAGGAATCCGTAGCCAGGCAGACTCGATGACGCGGCCGGCATAGAGCAGGATATCCACATCCATCCTTCTGGGAGCCCAGCGAAAACTCGCCGGGCGCCTTCCGACGGCCGCCTCCACACGCTTGGCATGAAAAAGCAGGGCCATGGGAGATAGTCTGGTCTGAATTCGGAGAACCGCATTGAAATAGTCCGGCTGAGGTCCCGGGCCGACGGCCAGGCTTCGGTAGAGGGAGGAGGCTGCCCGGAGCGCCGTTCGCGGCCAGCGGCGGACCAAAAAAAGCGTCCGGCGCATCTGCGCCAAAGGATCTCCCCGGTTGCTACCCAAAGAGAGACAGGCCTCTACCAACGAAGCTTCCCCATGCGCTCGAGCGCCGCCCGCAGGAGTTCCTCAGGGTTGGTCAAGCTGAAGCGCAGATAGCCTTCGCCGGAGAGCCCAAAGCCCACTCCGGGGGTCGCCAAGACCTGGGCCCGATCCAGTAAAATTTCGGCTCCCTCCCTGGAACTCCTGGCGGCCGGCACCTTTGCCCAAACGTAGAAGGTGGCCTGGCTGGCATGCACCTCCCAGCCTAGTTTTCGCAATCCCTCTAAAAAAACCTCCCGGCGGCGGCGGTATACCTCTCGCATCTTCTCCACACAATCCTGGGGTCCCTCCAAGGCCGCCCGAGCCGCCTCTTGCAACACCCCAAAAACCCCTGAATCACAGTGATCCTTCAGTTGGGCCAGGCGTTCCACGATCTCCCGATTTCCGCAGACCCACCCCACTCGCCAACCCGTCATCTGATAGGTCTTGGAGAGGGAATGAAACTCCACCCCGACCTCCCTGGCGCCTGGAAGGCGCAAAAAAGGCTCCGGCTCCCGGTCAAAATAGACCTCGGAGTAGGCCGCATCCTGCGCCACCCAGACCCGGTGCGCCCGGGCCCAGGAGATTACCTTCTCATAAAAGGAACGGGAGGCCAACGCTCCCGTCGGGTTATTGGGGTAATTCAGAAAGAGCAGCTTAGCTTTGGCCAGTTCGGAAGGCTCCAAAGCCTCCAGATCCGGACAAAAGGAATTCCCAACAGTGAGGGGGAGCTTGCGCACCGAGGCCCCGGCCAAGAGGGAACCGCTGGTGTACGGCGGGTATCCAGGATCCGGCACCAAAACAGTCTCCCCGCTTTCCACCAGAACCAGCGGCAGGTGGGCAATCCCCTCCTTGGAGCCGATCAATACCAGGATCTCCGAATCCGGATCCAACTCTATCCCATGGCGTCTCCGGTGGTATTCCGCGATGGCCCGCTTCAAGAGAGGTGTTCCGGAGCCCAAGGGATAGCGATGGGTGGTGGAATCCCGCAAGGCCGAGGCCGCAGCCGAAACGATATGAGGCGGTGTGGGCAGGTCCGGATCGCCGATTCCTAAATTTAAGACCTCTGTGCCCGCCGCCGTCAAGCTCCTGCGGCGCCTCTCAAGGTCTGCGAAGAGGTAGGGGGGGAGGCTCCTCAGCCGTTGCGGTTTCTCCATAAACCGACCAAACAGAAGCCAATCAATAGGCAGGCCAGGGTATTGCCCAGCAAGCCCTCAAAAACCTCCGGGGTAGAGGGGACCTTCGTCAACGCGACGCGAAAGAAAGCGGAGAGTTTTGTGAAGATGCCTCCCCGGTAGACCAGGGCGGTCCACAAAAGCCAGTACAGAACCCCCAAGGCGATGCACAGAACCACTGCGGTACCCGCCAGATGCCCAGGGTCGTACCCCGGCTCATTTTCATCTTCACCATCCAACTCCCCCAACCATCCCTCCAGCTTGCGCAGAATCCTCATTGCCCGGCAAGCCCCAAAACCTGTTCCAGGGTGTAGAACCCGGCGGGCTTGCGGTAGATCCAGCGGGCCGCCCGCAGAGCCCCGATCGCAAAAACATCGCGGGAGGCGGCCCGGTGGATAAGTTCTAACTGCTCCCCAACCCCGGCAAACAAAATCCGGTGCTCCCCCACCACATCCCCTCCACGGATCGAGGAGATCGGAGGCCGGCGTGAACCGGCCGCGGAGAGCTCTTGGGCCAGGGCCAGCGCCGTTCCCGAAGGAGCGTCCACCTTCTGTGCATGGTGTATCTCCACGATGGAAGGGTCAAACCCGGCCAGCCCCCCCGCAGCCAGACGCACCAACCTCCGCAGCACACAAACCCCTGCGCTCATATTGGAGGCCCAAACCACGGCGGTCCGCGAGGCAAGGCGGGCCACCCTCTTTTGCTGCGCCCCCGAAAGCCCAGTGACCCCGCAGACAAAAGGTTTCTTCTGCGCGGCCGCGGCCTCCAGATGCCTCAGGCTGGCCTCAGGCACGCTGAAATCCAGGACCACATCGGCCCGAGAAATGACCGACTTTAAATTTTCACATCCCGCCTCAATGGAAAAATTCCTCTCCGGGGCCAGCGCGGCGACCCTTCGCCCCATCCGGCCCGTGGCCCCGCAAAGCACCAAGCGAATCTTCTTGGAAGTCATCTGCGCCCCCTACGAGAAGAACCAGGCTTCAAACCACAGCTTTTCAGGGTCTTCACCAACACCGCCCGATTGGATGCCGCCAGCGGGCTCAAGGGAGGCCGCAGCTCCGAAGAACAAAGCCCCGCCCAATCCATAGCAAACTTGACCGGAATGGGATTGGTCTCCAGAAAAAGGGCTTTTATCAAAGGAAATAAGCTGTGGTGGATTTTGCGCGCCTCTTCCCAGTCTCCCTCCAGAGCCAGACGGCAGAGGCGCTCCACCTCTTGGGGCAAGAGATTCGCCGCCACTGAAACCACCCCCCGGGCCCCCAGGGCCAGCATCGGCAAAGTCAAGCTGTCGTCGCCGGAAAGAACCGAAAAATTAGCGGAACAAGAGCCGAGAATCTCACTGACCTGATCCAGATTTCCAGAAGCCTCCTTCACCGCCACAATCTGGGGAAAGTCCCGCGCCAAACGAAGGAGCGTTTTCGGCGCAAGATTCACAGCGGTACGCCCCGGAATGTTATAGACCACTATCGGCAGCTTCGCCGAGCGGGCGATGGTTTGGAAATGTCCAAAAAGCCCCTCCTGGGTGGGCTTGTTGTAATAGGGAACCAGGACCAAAGCGGCGTCCACCTTCAAAGCGGCCACTTCCCGAAACAGCTCCACCGCCTTCCAGGTGGCATTGGAGCTGACCCCGGCAATCACCGGGACTCTGCGCTTAGCTTCCCCCAACACAATCCGAATGACCTTACGATATTCCTCATGGGTCAAGGTGGCCGCTTCGCCGGTCGAGCCGCAGGGGACCAGAGCGGAGGTTCCCTGCTCCAGATGCCAACTCACCAGCTCCCGGAGCTTTTCTTCATCCAGCCTGTCCTTGCAAAAAGGCGTCACCAACGCTACACACGATCCCGAAAACATGATCACCTCCGAAAGAGATCAAAGACTGATCTCTCCGCGAAACACCACCTGCACCGGGCCCTCCTGCCACAGCCCCACAATCTCTCCACTCCCATCCCTCTGGGCCCCCACGGTCAGCACCTGCCCGGAGCGGACCCGGCACCGCGCAGGGCTTCTGAGCTTGCCCAGGCAAAAACCCACTGCCGCGCTCGCCGCGGCTCCCGTGCCGCAGGCCAAGGTTTCCCCCTCCACCCCCCGTTCATAGGTTCTCAGGGAGGCCCGGCGGCCGCCCTCAAAACGCACAAAATTGACGTTCGCTCCTTCCGGTCGGAAGGGGACGGCCTTCCGCAGCCGTCGCCCCCAAACCGCCACCGGAAACCTCTCCAAATCTCCATACTCCACCACCACATGCGGAACGCCGATACGCACAAAATGGGTGAGAAAACTCCTCCCTCCCACACGAACCCTTTTGCGCAACCGCCAGTCCCGAGGAGGAGGCAGTGCGAGGCGCACCCGGCCTTGGGATAGGAGTTCTGCCTCCACCGTTCCCGAATCGCAAAGGAGCCTTACCCGGGCTCGGGTGCGTTTTCCGCTCCGCACCCCCGCCCAAAAAGCGGCGCAGCGCGCCCCGTTACCACAAAAGGAGGCCCGGGAGCCATCCGCATTCCAGTACCGCAGGCGCACCCCGGCGTTTTCAGGACGAACCCACAAGATTCCATCGGCCCCCACCCCCTGCTGCCGATCACACAACCGCCGGATCTGCGCCGGGGAGAAGCTGCGCCGCCCCGGAGGGGCCTCCAAAAGAATGAAATCGTTCCCCGCTCCGGAAAGTTTAACGAAGCGCATCGTCTTCCCTTTGCAGCGCTGATTCCAGCGCCTGCGCATAAGCGGCCACGGCCTTACTGGGGCTCTTCCGGCGAAACTGACGCATCTGTCTGCGTGCCTCATCCCAATCGCCCTCCCGAAGCGCAACCAGAAATTCAAAAAAATTAGCCAGAAGATTCTCCGGGAACTTCTTTTGAAGAACCTCCAACTCTTTCTGAAAAACCTCCTCCCGGCCCTCCTCCCAAAGCCAGGCCAGACGCAGAAAGGCAAGCTCCGGGGGACTCTCCGGATATGCCTCTGCCTTCCTCAAGCTGACGAAGGCCTGATCCCAATCCCCCAGGCTCTTCTGGATATAAGCCAGCTCCAGGAAATACTGAGGATCCGGCACCTGCGCCAGAAGCCCGGTCAGGATGGAGAGGGCCTCCCGCCATCTCCCCGCTTTGCGCAGACAATGGGCCAGCCGGAACCGAAGCTCAGAATGTTCTCGTAGCTCCCCCTCCAGAGCCAGGTGATAGGAGGAAGCCGCCCGCTCATAGAATCCAAAGGATTCCTCTACGCGGCCCAATCCCCAATGCCCCCAGGCGTAGTACGGCTGCACCTGCACCGCCCGCCCATAGGTCGCCCGGGCTCTTTCCCAAAGCCCCACCTGCTCATAAACCCCTCCCAAAGCCACCTGGAGAGGCGCCTGGCCGGGAAAAAGCTCCACCGCCACCTGATACACCCCCAGAGCCTGATCCAGACGCCCCAGGATTTCGTAGCTTTTTCCTAAAATCCAATAGGCCCTCCGTTGATCCGCCCGGCGCAGCCTGGAGCGCAACTTTTTGGAGGCCTCCTGGGCCGCCTCCGGATATCTCCGATCCCGAAACAACTGATCGGCACCCGTCAAGGGATCTTCCCCCCAGCGAAACCATACCTGTGCGCTCCAAGGAACTCCGATGGGCTCCCAGAGCGCGTAGGGCTCGGCCGCTGAAGCGCAGACCCGGCAAAACATCCAAACCCCCAAGGAAACCCAAAAAAAGGCGCCGCGAAAACCTTCCATTATGGCTTCTTCGCCTCCAAACGCATCCAGCGGGCAAGGAGGCGATCCGCAAAACGGAGAATCAGCTGATCCTTCAGAGCCGGAACCCTTCCATGGGCCGCCCGGACTCCCTCCTCCATCGCCTCCTCGGAACGCCACAGCTCAAAGGTGTGGATATGGCCTACTTCCGGGCGAATGACGAAATCCGCCTGTTCCAACAGGGGAACATCCGCCAAACCTCCCCGGATGTTGAGCGCCTGGTCCAGGGTTTTTAAGACATTGGAAAAATCGGAGCGCGTAAAATCATAAGCGGTGTAGCTGGCGATCACCCAATCCGCTCCCAAGACCCGCGCCGTCTCCACCGGAATCCCCTCCACGATTCCTCCATCCACCAGGAACCGGTGGCGGTACTGAACCGGCTTAAAAAGTCCGGGAAGGGTCATGCTCGCCCGCACCGCAGGGGCCACCTCCCCCTCTCGGAAGACGATGCGTTCCCCGGTCCGGATATCCGTCGCCACACAAGCGAAGGGAACCTTCAGTTGGTGAAAGTACAAATCCCCCATCTTTTCCCGCAGCAACTTCTCCAAACGTTCCGTGGAGAGCAGCGAATCGGCCAGAATCAACTTGAGCACGCGAGCCCGGGAGACGTCCGTGGCATCTTCCCAGCCGGCCTGGGAAGCCAGATCACGCATCTGTCCCAAAGAAAATCCAGCGGCATAAAAAGCCCCGACGACCGCTCCAATGCTGGTTCCCGCCAAAACATCCACCGGAACTCCCTCTCGTTCCAAGACCTCAAGGACCCCGAGGTGAGCAAGGCCACGCCCCCCCCCGCTTCCCAGGGCCAGACCGATTCTCGGCCGCGAGTCCTCGGCAAGCCCGACCCACTCCTGCCACAGAAAATCCCGGAGGACGGACTCCGGAGATATCTCCAGCCCCCCGGCGACTCCGGAAAAAACCAGAAGACTGACCAGGGCCAGTACCCTTCCCGGAGCCTTGCTCATAATTCCTTCCCCACTGCCCGCTCCAGCTGCGCCTGATATATCCATCGGCGGGTTCTCCCCTCCAGGTAGCGGAGCTGAGAATTCAAAAGCCAGGAAAGGGCCTGCAAACGCCGGAATCGCCCGAAGCCCGGCATCTCGCGCGCGTAGAGTGCCTGGAGTCTCTCCCACTCCTTTTTCCGCGAGTCGGCCTCTTGAAGCCAAAACTGGTGTGCGGAGTATGCCTGGCGAACCTCCAATCGCACGCGGTCCTGCAAGGCGGCGCGATTGAGCTCCCCCTGCCTCTGTTCGGCGCGCTTCTGCCGAATCTGCGACCAGAAGTGATACGAAAAGGGAAAGCGCACGCTCAGAGTGGTATGCCAGTTGGTGCGGTCCGGCAGAAATTCCGGCCCCACCACCTCGTAATCCGCCAGCAGGGTGATGGTGGGAATACGCTCGGACATCGCCAGGTTGACCGCAATGGCATCCATCTGGGCCTTGTAGGTCTCAGACTGGAGTTCCGGCCTTAACTCCAGCGCCCAAACGATGGCCCTGGGCAGTTCCAGGTCTACCGGAGACTGGAGAAGCTCGGCCTCCACGGAAACCGAGACATCCAACTCCAGATTGACGGTCTTCAAAAATTCCAGCTGCACCCCATGAAGCTCCTGACGCCTCTCGGCGCATTCCGAACGCATCTGGGTCAGCGTCTCGTGAGCGGAGAGGGCCTCCCATCCGGAAAATCCCTGACCCTGCGCAAACTCCGCCTGTGCCTGAGCAAAACGCTCCTCACAGAGGCGCAGGGCCTCCTGGGCCATAAGAAGCCGATAATAGAGCTGTTTAACTTCAAAGAGCACATCCATCTTCGCCGCCTCATCCCGGGCCCGGGCTTGCTTTAAAGCCGCTTGCGCCAACTGTAAGGTATGGACATACCGGCCTCCGGAATAGATAGACTGGCGCAGAAACACCCGGCCGCTCAAGAGCTCCTTGTCGGGAGATCGATTATCCAAAACCTGAGGCCCGATATCCGGGTTGATCAAGAAAAGGCGCTGGGCGTCAAATTTGGTCAGGTTGGCCCCGAAACCGACCTCCGGAAAAAAAAGCGACCTTGCCTCCTTCACCCTCTGTTCTGCAATGGTGATGTCCTTTTGTGCGGACAAGATGCGGGGGTTATTGAGAAGAGCCAGACGAACCGCATCGCTCAAACGCAAGATACGCTTCTCTGCCTGGCCGGACTGGGTGTGGATGGGTGGGGCTGACCGGGAAGGAAAAACAAAAACAATGAGACAGAGAAACAACGTGACCGTCACGCCTTAAATCCAGAGCCTAAGTGATCCATCTCCCTTCGAATCTCTTGAATTTTCTTCTGCAGGGTTCCCGAGGATTCCTGCACGGCAATCTGTTCGATTCGACTCATAATATGCTGGGCTAGATTGCGATCCTTTTGGACCTTCAGTTGCAGGCTGGCCACCATTCGGTTAAACTCCTCCTCCAGGCCCCCTAATTCATCTCCCTTGCGAAGGCTGACCCGATGGGTCAAGTCCCCCTCGCCCACCAGCCGGGTGCTTTTTTCAAACCGGTAGATGGGGCCCGCGATCCGATGGGAGACGTAGAGGGAGACAAAAAAGATGATACCCAGATAGATGAGGAGCTTGACGGCCAGCACCTGGTTGAAGCGGGTAAACAGGGGGTGCAGGTCGGGGTTCACCTCTTCAATCAGGATCTTGGTGACTGTATAGTAAACATCCCCCCCGATGACAAAGACCGCCGCCACCACGCTTAAAAACACCAGGGCCACATATTTGAGCTGAATGGACTTTTTAATGAGGATGATCCTGCGCTTAAACTTCTTGGGCTCGTCCATGGGGTTCCCTCTCTCCGCTGCCGAGCTCCGGAGCGGACACGGAATTTAAGAGACTCCACCAATCAGGTGGAACCAGCTTCAGCTTCGCCGTCGCCTCCTGCAAAGATACGGCTACGATCCTGGACCCCTCCAGGGCAACCATCTTTCCAAACTGAGATCCCTCCGCCAGCTCCGCCGCCGCCACTCCGACTCGGGTTGCCAAAATCCTATCAAACAAGGTCGGCGGGCCGCCCCGCTGAATGTGTCCGATGACGCTGGCCCTGGCCTCCAGCCCCGTCTCCTGTTGAATCCATCGAGCCAGAATCTCTCCCACTCCCCGTTCCTTCAGAAGCGAATGCCCAAAGGCATCCTTTTTTTGGGATCCATCCTGGTCCCGGCTTGGGATGCCCTCCAAGGAAATAGACTCGGAGGCCACCATCAAGACCGTTGACCTGCGCGCGTGGACCTTGCGAATCTGCCGGGCCAAATCCAACCAAGGGACGGGCCTCTCCGGAATCAAGGTTACATCCGCCCCTGAGGCGATGCCGGTAAAAAGAGCCACCCAGCCGGCATGCCTGCCCATGACCTCTAAGATCATGACCCGGTGGTGACTGGCGCCGGTATCCCTCAGGCGTTCGGCCGCATCCACCGCCACCGTGACGGAGGAATCAAATCCGAAGGTATAATCCGTGGCGGAGAGATCGTTGTCCATGGTCTTGGGTACTCCGATGACCGGAAGGGATCTTTCCTGGTAAAGCCTGGCGGCCACCCCCAAGGTGTCCTCTCCTCCCATGACCACTGCAGCCGAAAGGTTCCATGCCTTCCAGTGCCTCAAGCAGCTCTCGACTCCCCGGCCCTCCTCCACTTGAAAGGGGTTGGTCCGGGAGGTTCCCAGAATGGTCCCCCCCCATCCGACGATGGGCTCCACCTCTTCCCGGGTGAGGGGTCTGCCCCGGCCCTCCATCAAACCCTTCCAACCATCCAAAATCCCCCAAGGCTCAAAGCCCGCCTGGGCGGCCTTCAGCACGCACCCCCGAACCGCCGGGTTGAGCCCCGGGCAATCCCCCCCCCCGGTCAAGATCCCCAGGCGTCCTCTGGCGCGCATCCTCAGTAGTCCCCCCTCCCCCTGGCCACAGGCTCCTTCGGCTTGGCTCCTTCCCAATACCATTCTGAAGAGATGGCCTGGGCCATGTCCTGCGAGGTAATCTGGTACCGGGAAAACCACGGTGTGGCGTAACGATCCACCAGGGCCCCCAAGGCCTTAATCCTCTCCACCCCCTGGGTCCTGAGGAAACTGGTCCGCTCGCCCCGCTGGGTCTGGTCAAAGTACTCATTGAAGATGGCCCGGCCGGCCATGAACCCACTGGCGCCGGACTGCATGGCCAGATCCACGGACTTCACAAAAATCTCGAACTTCTCTCCCGCCGACAAAAGCACCCAGGGCCGCAACGCCACTTCGTTGAGCTTGAACAGGTTTTCCTGAATTTGCTCCTTCCCCATGCGCTCCAGGCTTCCGGGAAACTCCAACTTCAGGACGTCCGCATAGGGGCCGATGGCCCGCGTCGCCTCCAGGATATTTCTCGGCACGCGCGCCTGGTAGCTCTCGGCTTTTTTATCCTCCCCCCCTCTAGGGTAGGATAGTTCCTCAACCAAAAGCAGGATGTCCTGGGCCCGACACTGCAGGGAAACCTCCCGGACGAAGTTCAGCTGAGACCGGGTGTTTTCCTTATCCTCCACGTCTAAATAAACCAAAAGCTTCACCGCGCTGGCCCCCATCCTTTTGATCTTTTCCACCCCCCAGCCGGCTTCCACCTCGGCGGGTTGCCCGGGCTCTTTGGAGGCCTCCAGCCGAACGATGAGGCCAAGGTTTTTCGGGAGCACCCAGGCGTTCAAGGCCTGGCGTGCGGAGTAATTGACATCCAGCAAAACCGCGGAGGCATAGGCCCCGAGAATGGAGACCATCTCCAGCTTGACATCCCGAATCTCCACATAGGAAGGCTCTTCCTTAACCCCCTGAAGCTGGTGGAGCGCTCGCAGGGCCTTCCGAAAGGAATTGGACTGATCCAAGGCCAAAACCTTAAATCGCCCGTTCTCATCCGTAATCCGCCGCAAACCCATCAATTTCCCGGGACTCAGATGTATGAAGTGATCCCTGGGATGGACCGACACCGTCTCTACCGCTTGTGTTTTTACCATGGGTTCCTCCTAGAAGCTCGTGACATACTTGAGCTGGACAATCCGCTCCGGCTCATCCTCCCGCCCGCTCACAAAACGCCCTCCGCGACCGATCCCCCGGACCGCAAAATCAAAATTGAAAAAGGGGGTCACATAAAAACGGGCGCCGGCATTGACGCGGCTCGCCGCCACCCCGCGCAGATTGTCCCACTCGGCCAGCAAGGAAAACACATCCTCCACCCAATAGCTCACGCCAAAAAAAGCGGCTAGAAAATCGTTGTCGAAATCCGCGATGTTGCCTCCCGCATGCCCTTGCAGCCCCGGAAGGCCGATCTCCCGGGAAGCCACCAAATACAGGCCGTGCTCCTTCTGCAGATAATCCTCCGTTCGCCGGG
>JACQJP010000048.1 GCA_016204975.1 Elusimicrobiota bacterium | reverse complement strand
TTATAGAAATTAGTATTTCAAGGGGAAATACCCGGGCCGTGGTCATAAGCCGAAGGTGTCGGCAAGGTGTTCGGCGAGGGGGAGGGCGCAGGTGAGCCCCGGGGAGACGAGGTTTAAGAGGTGGAGGCAGTTTTCCCCTTCCACCGTCAAAAGGTCGTCTATGAGCCTTCCTTGGGAGTCTATGACCTGGGCGCGGATGCCGGAGGGGCCGGGGATAAAGTCGGAGGGCCGGGCCCCGGCAACGAGCTTCAAGGCCTCGCGGATGAAGGCCTTGGGGAAGAGGGAGTTTCGGATCTGTCCGGCGAAGAGTTTTGCGATGGGCGGCCGGGCCAGGAGTTTGAAGGTTCTTAACCTTAAAGTGTCTCTTAAACTTTCCGGAAGGCAGGATCCCCCCCAGGAGTAAGCCTCCCGACCCAGGGCGGGCACGGCGTTGGGTCCGATTTTGACCTCCCCATGGGGGGATTTGGTCCAGTGGACGCCTAAGAAAGGGAACCGGGGATCGGGGACCGGATAGACCATGGAGCGGATGAGGTCTTTTTTCTCCGGGTTGAGCAGCCGGTATTCCCCCCTCACCGGTAGGATGGAATATTCCCGGGCTAAGCCCATGTGATGAGCGATCCGGTCGGCGTAGAGCCCGGCGCAGTTGATGAAGAAGCTGCAAAGAAAGGTGTCTTGAGGCGTGCGGAGGAGATATTTTCCATTTTTAGGCTGAATATCCTGAACCGGGCTTCCCAGGAGAAGCTTTGCCCCTAGGCTTTGGGCCTCTTCCGCCAGAGCCTGAACCAGCGCTTTAGGATGGACCGAGGCCCCGCTGGGGGCGTGGAGCGCCGCCAGGCCCCGGGCGTTGGGTTCGATGCCGGCGATTTCTTTTTGATTGAGAAGCCTTAGGTCCGGCGCCCCGTTTTCTTTTCCGCGCCTTAAGAGTTCCTCCAGGATGGGGATTTCTTTTTCTTGTTGGGCGACTACGAGTATCCCCCCCTCCCACAGGGGAACCCCCCGCCATTTACAAAATGCTTTAAGTTTTTTGTTGCCCTCCACGCACAGTCCGGCCTTGAGGGTGCCTGGTTTTGGATTGTATCCGGCGTGGAGGACGCCGCTGTTGCGGGAGCTGGTATGGAAGGCCACCTCGGATTCTTTGTCCAGTACCGCGATGCCTTTTTTCCCCCGCCTGGCCAGCTCCCGCGCCAGGGCGATTCCGGCGATGCCCGCTCCGAGGATGAGGGTGTGAAACTCTTTCATGGCGAGCTATTGAAGTTCGATTGTGTCTTGGGCAATGCGGATCTGTTCCAGTTGGATCTCAAAGGGGGTTTCCGGATTGGGCCGGAGGGAGAGGTCCTTGTGCGCCAGGGAGGCGAGCCACTTTCCGGGGATGCGGTAGGGGCCCCAGCGGGTCTGCCCGAGGCGGAGCTGTAGGAGCTTCTTTTTTTTGTCGTAGTTGAGCCAGAGGATCAGGTGGGCGGTTTTCCCTTTAAAATCCGCTTGGATATGGAGTGGATTCCCCAAGGCGATCTGAGCATTAGAGAGCCCCTTCACGCGGGCTTCTAGAAACTGCTCTAAGGTTTTTTTGGAGAGGGTTCCCGATAGAATCTGAACGGAATCCATTTTTAAGAAGCGGAGGTCCGTCCAATTTCCGGGCTCTGCGGGGACAAAGGCTACCTTCTTCATCCGGAACTTGGGGTCTCGAAGGGTCAGGCCCCGCAGGGAAATCTCCTGTGCGGCGACATCTGCCGTCTCATAGACCCCCTCCCGCCATCTCCAGGGCCCCAGCCACACCGTGAGGTTTTTGACCCTCACGTGCCCGGTCTCGAAACCGGCCGTTTTGTAGAGGGTCTTAAAGAGGGGAGGGTGTTTGAGCCTTTTCTGCCGGAAGAGGGTGACCAGGGAGCCGTCCGGCATCCTCCATCCCTGGGCCGGTTCGAAGGCCCGGTAAAACCAGCTCTTCCGGTCCTCGATTTTTTGGGCGGCATTGGCCAGAGTCGTTCTTTCCTGCCCGGGGCCTTTGTCGCCGGATTTGTAGAGCACGAACTCCGACATCTCCCCCAACCGTTTGCGGGTGCCGCGGACGACGATGGATCCGGAAACTCCGGCTTGAAGGGCGGCCCAGGTGAGGGTCGGGCCGTTCAGGTAGGGGTGGTTGGAGACCAGGGTGACGTTGCTGAATGGGCGGCTGAGGTCCCTGCGCTGGGCGATGGCCCCGAGGATTTCAGGGTGCCTCCAGTCCTGCTGTCGCGGAGGCTCCGAGAAGAGGTAGGGCAGGGAGCGTCCGAGCCAGGTGAAGTTTTTGGCCGGCCGATTGGAGAATGAAAAATAGACTGCAAAGAGCAGGATGGGAAGGGTGAGGATCCGGCGGACCTTGGCCGGGAGGCCCACCGCCGTAATGATGCAGAGGGCCGAGACGGCCGGAAAGATGTAGCGGGGATTTTTGTTGGGCACAGCGCTCCAGAAAAGGTAAGAGGCGAGAATCCAGAACAGGAGAAGTTTCTTGGAGGGCATCCGGAGGTAGGGGTAGAAGAGGAGGCTGGCCAGGAATAAGAAGAAAAAGGGCGGATAGGTGTCCCTCAAGATCGTCCAGAAGTACCAGCTCCAGTTGCCCCACTCCTGGATGCCGCTGGCCACACCCGGCTGGACGTCGGCGGCGGCCTGGGGCAACCGGATGAGGAGGGGCCCCAGGTTGTTCCAGAGCCAGGGGAGGAACACAATCGCCGCCAAAGCGGCCGCGGAGAGGGCGTGGAGGCGGGTTTTTTTGTGGAGGAGCGCGGAGAGCCAAATCCACACCGCCGGCAGAAGATAAGTCCCAAAGGTCCATTTGCTGAGCATCCCCAACCCGCAGGCGGCCCCGAAGGCCAGCGACCACCCGATAAACTGGAAGTGGAGGGAGCGGATGAGGCAGGCGTAGGCGAAGGCTACCAGGGCGATCAATGCGGGGTCGGTCAGATGCTTTCGGAACAGGTCCAGGTTGAGGGGCAGGCACGAGACCAGGAGGGCGGCAAAAAGGCCTGTGCCGTGGTCCTTGAGGGTGAATCCGATCCAGTAGAGGGAGAAACAGAGCAGGACCAGGTAGAGCCAGTTGATCCAGGCGGCGCGGTCCTCCGCCGTCTTAGAGGACCCTAGAATCGTTGCGGCGGTCCAGTGATAGAGGGGTGGGTAGGGAGGATGGCCCGGTTTGAGAGGCGTGGTCCACAGCCGGCTCCACTTTCCTTGCCGAAGGTATTGCTGATAGTCCCAGGCGGTCTGAAGATGCACGCTCTCATCCCAGCGGGGAGGGAGGGTATCTTGGGTGAGCCATATCCAGTTCAGGACGCCGTGGAAGACCCACAGGGCTGCCAGACCGGTGTGGCAGAGGGTCCGGTAGGCCTGGTGGCGGGTCACCCCGCCACCTCTGCGAACAACAAGCAGGATGCCACGGCCTTAGAGCATCGGGTGCGACGCAACCGGAGAGGTGGTGGGGCCGGAGGACGCCGGGATACTAGCCGAAGATTTTCCATAGGAGGATTCGGAGGAGGAGTTTGAGGTGGTTTCTCGTCTCCAGCCAAGATTTCAGTTTCGACTGCCCGTGCGTGCGGTTTCCCAGGGTGACCGGGACCTCCGCGATCTTTCTATTTTTCTGGATGAGCCGGAACAGGATCTCTGCGTTGATGGTGAAGCTCTTGGAGGTCAAGGGCAGGATTTTTAAGATAGCAGTCCGGTAGAGGCGAAAGATCGGGGAGGCGGAGGTGAGGTCTTTTCCCAGAAGAAGGCGATAGAGCCGGCTTCCCGTCCGGCTGAAGAATTTTCTATAGGCAGGGACCTCGCAATACCCCCCAAGGATCGGCGAGCCCGAGACGCAGTCCACATCCCCCGCAAGATACCTCTCCCAAAGCTTTGGGATTTCCTTCGGGGAGAAGGTGAGGTCGGAGTCCAAGGTAAGCAGGGCGTCGCCGCTGGCGTAGGCGAGACCTGTGCGCAGGGCCGCTCCCAGGCCCTGATTGTGGGTGTGTTTGACTACTTTGAACCATTCGTGCTTCTCGGAATATTTCCAAAGAAGATGCCCGCTCAGATCACGGCTTCCGTCGTCCACCGCGATCACCTCGAATGGGACGCCCAGCTTTTCCAGCTCCGGGAAAAGCTCCCCCTCAAAGCGCTCGATGTTTTTCTGCTCGTCATAGCAGGGGATGAGAACGCTGAGTTTTTCAGGGAGAGGATGGGCGGTGAAGGATGCGGGAGAGGAGGGCGATTGCGGATTGTCCGAACTCATTGGAGATAGAGGGCTTCCAGTTGGGAGATCATTCGCTGCAGGGAGTATTGCTCCCGCACGCTTTTTCTGGCCGCCTCCCCCAGCTCTTTGCGAAGTTCCGGAGACTCAATGAGACGGCAGGTTTTTTGTAAAAGCTCCTGCTCGTCTTTGGCCACCAAACCGGTTTTTTCATCTAAAATGGAATCCACCGCCTCCGAGACCACCGTGGGCTTTCCCAGCCCCATGGCCTCCAAGACTGCGTTGGGTAAGACATCCCACAGGGAATAATGGACTATGATATCGGATTTTTGGAGCTCCTCCAAGGCATTGGGGCGGGCGAGCCAGCCGGTCAGCCTCAGGTTTCCGGAGACTCCCCAGCGCAGGGCGAGGTTTAGGAACTTCTCCACTTCCCCCTTTTCCCCCCCTCCGATCCACTGGATCTGGATCTGGGGATATTTTTCGATGAGCCGCCTGGCCAGTCGCAGGAAGGCCTCTGGATTTTTGGCGGCGGCAATGCGTCCGCAGGCGGAGATCACGGCGCCTCCGGCGCTTCCAGGTTCCCGAAGCTCGGCACGCACCTCGTCGCGCGGGGTTGCGCATGGGTCCGGAACGGCGTTGTAGATGGGGTAGATGGGGCGTCTGCCGGCCAGTTTCTGGGCCATCGCCTTTTCCCCGGGCGCCACTGCGACGATGTGCCCGATGCGGGAGGCCAGCCACTCCAGGGCGTAGTAGAGCCGGCGCATGAAAAAGAGGCTGTCTGTCATGCGGAAGGAGTAGCCGTGGGGGGAGTAGTAGATTTTAGGAACCCCGGCCAGGAGCCCGGCCAAGCGTCCCAGGAAACCCGCCTTCGAGGAGTGCAGGTGCAGAACTTGGGGCCTTTCCTTCTTGAGCAGCCTCCAGAGTTTCAAAAGGGCCCGGAAATCCTTGAGGGGATGGATGGGGCGCACCATCTCCGGAAGATAGATCAGGCGGCAGCCTTGAATTTCGGAGGCATAGTTGGGGGAGTCCGGGCGCAGGGAGTAGATCAGGGTGACTTCGAAACGGTCCTTGTTGAGGCCGTTGCAGATATAGATCGCCTGCTGCCCCGATCCCCCCCCGCTTTCGATCACCTCACAAATCTTGATCTTTCCTCCCGGGGTGTCTATCGGCCCGCCCGCTTCGGTTCCTCTACGGATTTTCCTAAAGTGTAGCTTTAGTTTTTGGGGGATCCAGAGACTTAGGAGGGGAGTGAAAAGAAACGGCAGGTTCCACCAGGAGTAGCCGTAGCGTCTCATGGCTCTCCAGCGCACCGGGATTTTGGCCCACTGTTCCCGACACCGGTATCCCCAGCCCGCATGGACGGTGTAGTCGCAAAAAACCTTGGGGAGGTTGGCGGTGGAGTATTTTGCGGCGATTCTGAGGTAAAGGTCATAATCCTCCGCCATCTTCAGGGTCCGATCGAATCCCCCCACCTCCTTCAGAGTCTCTTTGCGGACTATGACCGTGGCATGGACAAACGGCGGGGAGGCCAGGGCCGTTTTGCGGATGGTTTTTGGGTCGGTCGGATGCCGGCACTCCGCCCTCGTGCCGTCTGGATAGACGAACTCGGCCCAGGCCCCGCAGAGGGCGATGTCCGGATGGTCCTCCAGAAACTTGACCTGCTCCTCCAGGCGCGTGGGGCGGGCCGCGTCGTCGGCGTCTATGAAGGCGATGTATTCCCCTTTGGCTTCGTCGATTCCGGCGTTGCGGGCTTGCGAGCGCCCTTTGTTCTGCGCGTGCCTTATAACGCGGATTCTCGGATCTTGAAACCGTTCCAAAATCTCCGCGCCCCCGTCCGTCGAGGCGTCGTCCACGATGATGAGCTCGAAATCCTTGAAGGTCTGATCGAGGATGCTTTGAGCGCTTCTCCCCAGCGTCTCCGCGTTGTTGTAAAGGGGAAGGATAACGCTGACTGTCTTTTTCATGCTAGAGCAACTCCTTGACCCACGTGAAGTAGCGGTCCACGTCTTTGTACACGCCGGTCGCCTCGGCTTGCGTGAAGTCCCGAGCATCGTATTCCACGACGTTTTTGCGGTGGATGATTTGGGCAAAACGGCCGGCTTGTTGATTGGTTCTTTCGTCATGGATGTGCTGCCGCAGAAGCTCCGCCGCATGTGCATGGCTTTCTCCGGTCGAACGCAACCCGGCCTTCATTCCAAGCAGGGCGTCCGTTGCGGATATGGCGCAATGTATCCCCTCCAGTCCGGCGGAGTTCCATCGGCCCCGGCGGTACGCCTCGATCATGGACTGGTAGAATTCCTCGGCTTTCTTGAGATAGATCTTGGCTTGAAGCTCCGTGACCGGTTTAGCGGGAAGTTTTTTTGGACTCATCCGCCAGTGCCTCCGCCAGAGACTTTCCCCACACCGGAATCCCCTTCTTCACCACATTCCGGATCAGCTTGTCCTTTTTATCGAATCGGGTGGCGAAGTCTTTCAGCCCGATCACATAAGGGGAAACGGGGATGCCGAACATCTCTGAAAATCCCTGGTTCTTTTGCAAGATGATTTCCTCGGCTTTGTGCGCTTGCCTAGAATCTTTCAGAAGAATGAAGAGGTCCAAATCGCTTCCGTATCGGCTTTCCCCTCCGGCGGCGCTTCCGAAGATCGCCATGGAAAGAACGTTTTTTGTTGGGAGCAGCTTGCGAAGTTGTTCCAGGATGGCATCCAAAATCCGTTTTTCGCCTTCAAACAGCGGGCTGAGCATGGTTTTAACGATGTAATTTTTCTCATTGATTGAGAAAAGGTGGGAGGAACCCTTTCCCTTTCTGTTCAGCAAGCCCTGGGCATGGAGTCTCAGAAGCGCTTGCTGGGCAGCCCTGGGGCTGAGATCTGCTTTTCTGGCGATCTCCCGCCCCGTGAGTTCGGATTCCTTAGACAGGATTCTCAGAATCGTAATCTTGGACCTCTGACCCAACAGATCTTCAAGAATGGGCTTGTTCATAGCGTATACTAATGTATACAATCGTATACTATATTATACATAAGTCTATCCCCTTTTCAAGGGTTTTTATGTCTACACCGCATCGCTCTTGAGCGAGTTCAATACCCCCAGGACTTTTTCCGCCGCCTTTTGCCAGGTGAACTCCTTGGCCCGGGCCAGGCCGTTTCGTTTTAAGTTGTTTCGAAGTTCATCCGATCCCAGAATTTTTGCCATGCCCTCGGAGATGCTGCTGACTTTGTAGGGATCCACGTAAACGGCGTTTTCCCCGCAGATTTCCCGAAACACGGGGATCTCCGAAGCGAGGACCGGACAGCCCCGGGCCAGGGCCTCCAAAACCGGCAGGCCAAAGCCTTCGTGCAGAGAGGGGCACAAAAGCGCCAGGGCATTGGAGTAGAGAGAGGGCAGCTCCGAATCGGGAACATAGCCCAGCCAGCGCACCCTGTCTTTCAAAGGCCCTTTGGAGAGGAGCCGAAATATCCCGGAGTCCTGGGAGGTTCTGCCTCCCGCTAAAAGAAGCGAGAGATTCGGGAGGTTTTGTGCGGCGAGCAACCTTTCAAAAGCCAGCAGCATTCTTTCTATGTTTTTGTTGGCCCTCAAGTGCCCCACAAACAAAAGGTACGGCTTCTCCAGGCCCCCTCCTGCGTCTTCATCGCTGCCGCCTGGAGCTCCCCCCCCGTCTTCCGCCTTCCCTTTTTCTTTCGAAAAATGGTCTGCGCCGTGGTGAATCACGGAAATTTTTTCATGCACTGCGGGGTCCGGTATCCATTCCTTGACTCCCTGCGCCGTCCAGTGGGAGATGCAGAGTATCCGGGAGGCGGCCAAGATGGATTTTTTGAAGAAAAGCCCGTAGATCAACCGGTGGTAGGGGGTCAGGTGTTGGGGGATTCGGACATATCCCGGATCGTGGATGGTCAGGAGCGATGGAATCCGCTTGGCAAGCGGTAGGGAAAGCAGGTCCGCGGTGTACCAGAAGGCGTCGAGGCGGTCTTGGGCGGCCGGCGCGGGCAACTCCCATTGCATCCAGAAGGTCCCACCGGTCCACCGGGCCCATCCGGAGAATATCCGCTTGTGGAAGTTGGGTCCAAACTCCCGGGGAAAGCTCTTTGGGGAGTAGAGGAAGTATTCGTGTTGGGGAGCCAGTATGGCGATTTCACAAAGCAGGGACTCCAAAACCCGTCGCGAGCCGATGATGGGACCCGCCAGGGGCCTGGCGTCAACTCCGATTCTCATGGATTGCGGTCCCGCTCGCTTCGGTCCGATGTGCCGCCATCCCCCCCTTTCTTTTCGGCGATGGCTTCTCGAATGACTCCCGCGTATTCTTTGGCCACCTCTTCCGCCTCAAAATCCCGGGCCCGTCTTTTTCCGTTTTCCGAGAACCTGCGCCTTAGCTCCGGGTCCCTCAAGAGCCTCAGCATCCGGTCCGCCAGCGCCTCTGCGTCCCCCACTGGAACCAGAAATCCGTTTTCCCCATCGGTGAGGATCTCCCCTGGGCCGTAAGGACAATCCGTCGCCACGACCGGCGTCCCGCAGGCCATCGCCTCTGCGATCACCACGCCGAAGCCTTCATATCTGGAGGGCAGGACAAAGAGGTCGGCCTTTTGCATGAAGGCATAGGGATTTTTTTGAAATCCCAGAAATGCGGTGTTCTGCTGGATGTTCAGCGCCACGGCTAAGCGTTCCAGGGATTGCCTGTCCGCCCCATCTCCCAGGATCACAAGTTTTGCGGGGACGATGTTTTTATTTTTTGCGAAGGCCCGCAGCAAAAGCTCAAAATTCTTTTGAGGCCCCAGGATTCCCGCGCTGATCACGACCGGGGTCTGTTTGTGGAAAAACCAGGGATGGGTCACTTCTGCCTGGGATAGGCCGGCGATGGATTGGGTGGCGATTGGGTTGCGGATCACCAGGATTTTTCCCTCCGGAAGCTTGCCGTCTTTGACCAGTGATTTCTTAAGCCCTGCGGATGGGGTGAGAATGCAATCGGCGAGCGGGTCCAGTTTTTTTGTCAGCCAGTAGCGCAGTTTGCCCAGCTTGGCTTCTCGAAAAAGCTCCACGATATTATTCTGTTCGCCGGTGAGGAGCGCGGCGTTGGACCGGGACAAGAATTTCGCGGCCAGGCATATCCAGAAGGGTTGGTAGGAGTTGCAGAGGATGGCCCCGGGCCGCTCTTTTCGAAGCCACCGGGCCAGTTTCAGGATGAGCCGGGGATATTGAAAGTAGTGCCAGGGCGACCCCACTTTCTTTTCCAGAAAGAGGGTTGGAGTATCGGGGGACAAGAGCTCCCGGGCTTTTTCTTGAAAGTGCAAGATAGTCAAATCGAAGTCCAGCCGTTGGAGGGGTTTTATCAGGCTCAGGATCACCGTGGCCCCTCCTCCGATGACGGGAGTCAGAAACGGCAGGCAGACTAGAAGTTTTTCTTTTTGCGGATTCATGAGGCCCGGTGGCTTGGTTCTCCGGGGGTCACTTTTTTCGGATCATTCCGAAGCCGAACCAGCGTTTGGCGCAGCCTTCCCTCTTTTTCTCTTGCACAAATTCGGCGAAGGCCGGGTTCCACGTGACGTCGTCGGAAACCAGCACCCCCCCGGAACGGATCGAGGGCCATACGGTATGAAACTCCCGGCGCATGGCCTCATAGGTATGCTCCGCGTCATGATAAAAGAGGTCTAGAGCCCCTATTTGTTCCAGCAGTTTGGGAAGTTCCTTTCTGGAATCCCCGGATATCAGGTTCCATCGGGAGTAGAGTTCCGGAGGAACCAGCCACCCCGGTTTTTTGCCCTTGGGAAGAGACACCTGGTCCAGACAAGCGTAGTCGGTCCCTTTCCATTGTTCCGGAGGAAGGTCAATGGAGTGAAGGGCCCCTTTTTTGTTTCTCTCCAAAGCGCTCAGAATGAGGAAGGAAGAGGCTCCGCTGGCCACTCCCGTTTCGACGACCGTTTCCGGCTTGAGCGTCCGGCATAGGAGGTACAGCGCTTTGAGGTTCAAAGGGCTGGAAGCTCCGGGGCGGTAATCAGCGTCCTTTTCGTGCTCTTTCTCCATCTGATTTTGGATCTCTTCCAATATTTTCGCCTCTTGAATTTCTAAGGAGAGGTCGCGGATTTGACGGTAGGGGATGTCCATGATCCACCGGATGCCGGCATGCACGGCGAGGTTGGAGTCGCGTAGCCTGCGGTAGGTGCGGTCTTTGCGGGTTTTGATATGGGAATAGATCCCTGCGGCCTTGGCAAGTGTTTTGATTTTTTCTCTCACAAGGCCCATGCGGGAAGTCCTTGCAGATCGCCTCGAACCAGCGCGTTGAGTTTCTTTAGCCTTTGCCAGATGAGGCGGCCCGGAGAATTGCTGAGTAGACGGAGCAGGGAAGCCTTGAGCCGGGTGGAGGGGCCGGGATCTAGGCGGGCCGCTTCCCGGCAGGCTTGGAGGGCCAGGGAAAAGCGGCCACAGGCGAGGTGCATCCGCGCGATGCTCAGATGCCCTCGGGCTCCGTAGCGGCGGATTCCGCCCAGTATTTTTTCCTTGGGGAGGAATGGGTCGCGCCGGGAGTGCGCTTCCAGGGCTTTTTCTAATATGAGCTGCGTTTCCTTTATGCTGTGGAACTGGGCCGTGTTCGAGCTGGACATCTGTCCCGGATGGACGCGGTGGACCAGCAAGGGCTCCGAGATATAGCCCATTTTGTAGTTTTCCATGATGCGCCACCATAGATCCAGATCCGGAGCGATCTTGAATCGGGTGTCGAAGAATCCGGCTTTTTCCGTTGCCTCCCGGCGCATGAGAACGCAGGGAGTGGATATGTGGTAGAAGCCTTTTTCGGCGATCTCGTTCCACAGGTCATTGGCGCCGATGATCCTGTCCTCGGAATAAGGCCGGCATGGGACGAGGCGGTTTTCCTCTGCGTCGTGGTAGTATTGGGCCGCGTGAACAAAACCCGCCTCTGGATGTTTTTCCAGCATGGACACCTCGGCCTCCAGAAGGGTGGGGGCGTAGAGGTCGTCCGCATGAAAGAGGGCGACGAATTCGGCCGGCTCTCTTAAGGCCACTTCGATCGCGCGATTCCAGTCCTTGGCTAATCCCTCGGCGGTTTCATAGCGCACATAGTTTAGGCGGGGGTCCCGGATCGAGGAAACGATTTTGGAGGTGTCGTCTTCAGAGGCCATGTCCACCACAAAGAGTTTGAAACAGCCGTAGGTCTGCCGGAGGATGGATTTTAGGCTTTGCGCTAGAAACTTTCCATTGTTACGTGCCGGTATGGCGACGGCGACCAGGGGCTGGGCGTTCATGAGTCAAGTCGGGCGAGGCAATAGAGGATGGGGCCTTGCAGTTTCAAAAGCCTGGCGAAAGGGGTAAAAGGAAGAAATAAATATCTTAAGGAATTTCTTTTGAGTTTTTGGAGGAAGGCGGCCCGGGAAAGCATCTTGCCGGCGTCTTTTTGATTGCGCGCCCTTTGAACGATTTTTCCGGCGATGCCCAGGCGGATCCATCCCGATAGGTCTTCCCCATCCAAAGTCTTTGGTTCTAGTTGTAAGATGGTGAAGCCGTGTTTTTGCAGAATATGGCGCAGGGCTTTGGGACTCCACTTCGTCAGGTGATAAGGGGCGCGATCCACCTCCGCCAGGCTTTCTATGGCGCGCAGGCGGTTGGGAACGCTAAGGGCGATACGGCCCCCAGGCGCGAGCAGGCAACGGATGTTCTTCAGAAATCCTCCGGGATCGTCTTGGTGTTCCAAAACCTCAAAGAAGGTGATGACGTCGTATTTTCTCTCGGGATATTTTTGGGTAAATTGCGCAAGGTCCATGGGGTAAACCTCACACAGCCCGAATCGCTTTTGACATAGGGCGATGTTTTCCCGGTCGAAATCAATTCCGCTGACCTTAAATCCTTTCCTGTCGGCTTCTTTGAGAAAGAGCCCCCGCCCGCAGCCGATATCCAGCAGGCGTTTTCCGGCAGGGAACTCCGAGTCCAGAAAACGCCTGTGATTCCAACCCAGACAGTCATCAAAGGCGTCTGTGGTCTTGTAGAGGTCTGAGTTTCCGATGCGCTCATACCACTCGGGACCCGGACTCTTCATGGGATTTGTGAAGACCAAATCGCATGCGGGACACAGGTAAAGGGCATAACCGTCCTCACCTTGGTTTTTCCGGCGCGTCTGGGAACCGGAACAGCTTGGGCAAAGGAGAGGATTCATTTTAGGTTCGAGGAAGGGCCATCTTCCAGCCGAGGTTCCAGAGCGCCCCAAACAGGTGTGCGATACTGAGCGAAGATGCGGCCGCGATCAGTCCGTAGCGGGGTATGTAGATTACATTGAGTAGAAAGGCGCACAGTCCCATCAACAATTGTCCTGAAGAGGCGGTCCATAAACCCTTGACATCCCGGGCGTAGAAAAGGGTCGCGGAGATTCCCCAGCACAGGTTGAAGGTCGCCATCAAAGCGAAAAGCAGGATCAACAGTGGAATTCTCGGATAGGCCTTTCCCATGAGGATGGGGACTGAGGCGCTGCTCAACACAAAGAGCGCAAATCCCAATCCCAGGAGCGCGGGAAGAAGCCGAAGATATCTTCTCCAGGCCCCTTCTTGCGTTTCCGGGGCGGTGGAAAGCGGCATCAGGACGGTATTGACCGTGACGAGTAAGGCGTTGGAGACAATAAAGGTCAGGACGGCATAGGCGCTGAAGATCCCCACGCTTTCAGCATCGGTGAACCGGTTGAGAAGTATCACCGTGAGAGGGTAGAGCAGGAAGGCGGAGACCGCGTTGAGGACGGGAGGCAGCGTGTAGGTGAGGATGTTTTTAAAGCCGGCAGGATCGAAAGCCAAGCGAAGATAGGATTTTATATGGGATATCCCTGCGAGGCCGGAGGCGATCAGGGCGGCCGTGAGTCCCAGAATCAGCGCCGTGTAGTCTGCGCGATGGAAGCGCGCGAGAAAAAAGAAAAGGATGAGAGCCAGGGCGCCATAGGTTATTTCCAGGAGGCCTCGGCGCCGGAACTCCTTGAGCCCCTGCAGGAAATTTCCGATCAGGTAGTAAAAGGAAGTGGCCAGGGCATAGACGCAGCTCCATAGAAAGAAGGCGGGGTCGAGTTTGAGCAGGTTCTCAATAGAGTTTTTAAATAGAAAGAGAAGCAGGAGGCAAACCAGGGTCCAGAGGGAGGCGCTCCAAAATATGGTGGATATGACCCGCGCCTGTTTTTCATGGGAGTCTTCCATGGAGATGAATTTGACCGAAGCGGGAGCAAATCCAAGTTGCATCGGGATCATGAGAAATATGCTGGAGGCCAAGATGAGGCTTGTTTTTCCAAATTCGGCAGGCCCCAGGATTCTTCCGGCTGTGGTTTGCGTCAGCAAGCTCAGGAAGCGAGCCGAGAGATAAAAGGCCCCGATCCATCCCAGGCCTTGAAAAAAGGCCCGGGTGTTTTTCCCCATTTCCAACCGGGCGGGAATCCACCTCTGCCATTCCATATTCAAGCCGGACTTTTGCAAAAGTCTGGATACATCATAGAAAATATGGGGGCCGGTCCGTCGGAGCCTTTCGGGTATCAGACCGGGTCGTACCATCCTGCGACGCCGATGGCGAACCGGTAGAAAACAGGCGACATGGCGGCCACCAGGATGCGATACTGGATCTGCTGTGAGGAATCGGTCGGCATCGGGGCGAAGTCGGTGTAGGGAACCATTCCGCTTTCCAGGGTTTCCGCGGAGATCGTGGAGAAATCGTCATCCGAGAGGTTGGAGCCGTTGGGCC
Source organism: Elusimicrobiota bacterium (assembly GCA_016204975.1). Lineage (GTDB taxonomy): Bacteria > Elusimicrobiota > Elusimicrobia > JACQJP01 > JACQJP01 > JACQJP01. The sequence continues at coordinate 6,282 of JACQJP010000048.1, read as the reverse complement.
TCAGGATAATCTCGACGACGCCGGGATTTCCGTGGGTCACCCCCATCTGTGTCTTGAGATAGGCGAGCGTGGAGGTGGGCGGGACGAAGGCGGCTGCGCTGATGGCGGTGAGGGTCGTGGCGGGGGAGGTGGTGTTCACGAACAAGAGGCTCCCGAAGGGTTCGTCGTAGAACCACCAGTCCCCGCTATGATGGAAGCGCCGCAGGTTGGAGGAACCGTCGTTGCGCACCCACCCTACCCGTCTGTAGCGGCTAAACCCCGGCGGCAAAGCAGGGGCTCCGGTTCCGGCGTGCAGCAGCCCGCTGACGGCGCTGCCGGACTCATTGGTGATGACGTAGAGGGCATACCAGGTGTTGGGGGCCTCCGTGCCGGTATCCAGACCTCCTGCGCCGCTGAGGGTCAAGTCGGCGGAGACATTCAGGTTGGCCAGGCCGATTCCGTCCACGGAGAGAAAATCCGCCAGGATGCGGGCTTTGTGGAGGGGGGCGGCGGCATCGTTTTGAATCCGCAGGTGGACCTTGCCCCCGCGAAGGGCATTCTGAAGGAGGTGCGTGAGGTGGGTGAGCTGGATGGAGCTTCCTTGGATATCGGAGCCCGTGATCCCACGGATTCCGGCCTTGAAGAGGTTGCCGGTCAGGTGGATGCTTCCCAGAACATCCAGAGTTTGGGAGGGATTTGCGGTGCCGATGCCCACGCGGTGGGCGACGGTGAGCGAGGAGACGGAAACAGCCTCGTCGGCAAGCGAGTCGGCTCCCCCCGTCGCATGGGTCGCTGCGTGGGGGCCGGGAGGGGTGGCTCCGGAGATCTTGGCGGCGTCAATGAACCCGGGTGCAGAGGCCTTTTCCCAATCGGAAAGGGGAGTGCCGCTTCCCGGCAGGCGGAGCTTGGAAGCGCTGATGCCGGCGCCGGAGGCGATATGGGCGTCCGAAATGGCTCCGGCCTGGATGGTGGCGGAACTGACGGAGTGATCCTCCACCCTTTTGGAGAGGATGGCATAGGGGGCGGATTGGATTTTTTCCCTTGGGGAAAGGACCGTTCCCCCCACTTCCACCTCCAGATACTTGGGGGAGGCGCCGGCGAGGATGGAGTAAGGCAGGCCGGGGATGTCGATACCGAAGAGGCTCGCCTGGATGTTTCCGGTCAAGGGGGCGCTTTCGAAGAGCTTGTTGCCTCCTTCGGAGGCGTCGTAGATCCGGAACAGGAAGGTGCGGGTTCCGGTGACCGGCAGCCCTCCATCCTCCAGGCGCCCCTGGTAGTGGAGGGTTTCCGGAACCGAGCCCACGGAGATTTCGGCGAAGGCCGGCAATGGAGAGCGCTGCAAAAACGTCTGGTGAACAAGGAACAACAGCCACAGAATTTTTATTTTCTTTCGCATAGATTCCCCCTTTTATGGTTTCCGCCTCTCGGCTCCAACCATTTCTTCACAGACCCACTGACGCGGGTACCCCTGCTCGGTCATCGGATGATCAGCAGCTTTCCTTGTTTTTTGGATCCATCGGATTCAATCAGGTAGAGGTAGAGCCCGCTGGCCAGCTTCTCCCCGCTTTCGTTTCGGACATCCCACTGGACGGCGTCCGTCATCCCATCCTGCTTGCGCAGAGTTTTGACCAGAGTTCCCGACAAGGTAAAAATTTTGACGGTTGCTTGCGGGGTCAACCGGGTGAAGGTGATCTGGGTATGGCCCTGGGAGGGGCGGAAGGGGACGGGAAAGGCGTGGGCGCGGATGAGATTTATTTGGGCGGGGCGCGAGACCCCCGGGTCGAAGCCGGACTGTAGCGAAAGGGTTCCCCCCTGAAGCGTCGAGGAGTAGGAGGCGGAGTTTAGGGAGGAAAGCATGCGCAGGCGCCCTCCTTGTTTTTGGCTTGCGCCGGAGGCGGACCATCCTCCGAGCTTGAGTTGCAGGGTTCCCTGGCGTAGGATGGCGGCTTGGACCGGAGGAAGGCAGAACAAGGCGAAGGCAAGGAGGACGCGTTTCATAACAGCTTGTTTTTGAATTTTTCCCTCAGTTCGATTGTTTTTTTGAGAAGCCTTTGGGCGGCGGGGTCTGCAGGGTAGATTTGCAGCGCCTTCTCAAAGAGTTCGATGGCCTCCGCAAAATTCATTCGGGAGACCTCCTCCTTTCCAAGGTCTAGGTAGCGCCAAAAGCTGACCTCTGGATCTCGCGGCGGCGGCAATGCGGCGGAGCTTTTGGAGCCGGTCGGTTTGCCCCACCGGGCCAGGAGCTCCAGCCTTTGGCTGGAGCCCAATTCCCCCTTGGGAATGAAGGCGTATTGAAATTCCAGATCTATTTCCGGCCAGAGGGAGGCCAGGGAAGAGATTCGGGTCAGGCGCAGCCCCCATCCCAGGCGCAAGGAACTCATCAATTCCTGTCCGCCCCGGTAGCCCACCTGGAACTTCAGCAGTTGGTAAAGCTCGGCCTCCAGGCCTAGGCTGGGGAAGGGCCCCTCTTTTTGCGGAAAGTTTCCCTGGAGGCTGAGCAGTCCGGAAAGCTCCGGTAGGAGCTCTTCAGCCCGATAGGCCAGCCCGACTCGGAGGATGCGGGGCAGGGGAAAGGCTTCGGAATCAAAACGAAGCTTCGTGCCCAGATGGGAGAGGACCAGCCCCGCCTGGAGCCCTTTTTGAGGAGTCTTCCATAACAGCCCCAGGTCCCCGGCGTGGGCTTGGGCCCTGGCGTCCGCCAGGCGTTCGCGGATCCAGCTCCATTGGATTCCATAAAAAATTTTGCGCCAGTTTTTGGACCAAGCCAGGCTGAAGGCCTGATGGGTGCTGGAGACCGATCCCATGGGTATGTCGTTGGCATCGAAGGATTCGATATTTCCGGAGGTGAGGTGATTGAGGGAGGCGGCGAAACTTCCCAGCGGGGGATGGGGATAGACATATCCCACCCACTCTTGGCGGATTCCTTCTATAAACCGGTGGTGCATGAGGGCCGCTTCCTGGCGGGTGAGCTGGGAAAGCCCGGCGGGGTTGTAGGAGATGGCATGGACGTCGTCCGCCAGGGCGACGTAGGCTTCGCCCAAAGCGGTGGGGCGGGCGCCGGTCGCAAGCCTTAGAAAATCGGCGGAGGTAGTTTCGGAAAAGGCGTTGGTGCAGGAGAGAAAAATGGCGAGCAGTTTAAGCGTTCCCATCCTCTTGCCCTCTACTTTTCTCTGGGTCAATTTTTATGTCAGGAGATTGGGGCTGGAATCCGGGTTCTAACGCGGAATTTCTAAACTACTGTTTTCAAAAGAAAACATTTTATTTTCATTTGAAAACATCTTATGCTAGAATGGCTCCGCCCGCGAATATGTCCAAGCTCTCCATCCTGGTAGTCGAAGACGAACCCCTGGCTCAGAAGGTGATGGCGGGCCGCCTGCCTGGCCATGCGATTGATTTTGCCTCCGATGCGAAGACCGCCCGCCAGATGCTTCAGAAGGGAAACCACAACCTCTGCTTTATTGATTTAAAATTGGGCCGGAAAGACGACTGCTCAGGGCTCAATCTCATTCCCCTGGCCGCCTCCAAGAAGGTCTATACCGTGGTCATGACCGGTCACGACTCCGAGGAGCATGTCGAGAAGGCCTACGCCCTTGGTTGCGACGACTTTTATGCGAAGGGCAACGAGGGCGATAACGTCAAAGCGGTTCTGGCCAGGTATTTCCACAAGCGAGCCGCGCCTCAAAACGGCAAGCTCTTCAAGGAATGCTTCATCACCGAAGATCCGGAAACGCATGCCGGCATCCGCCAAGCGCTTCAATATGCCCCCTCCGATTTGCCCATCCTCATTCTGGGCCCCTCCGGCACCGGAAAAACCAGCTTGGCGAAAGTCCTCCATGACCATTCCAACCGGCCTGGGAAGTTTGTGGCCATCAACTGCTCCGCCTATACCGAAGACCTGCTGGAGGCGGAGCTCTTCGGCTGCCGCAGGGGCGCTTTCACCGGAGCGGCGGAAAACCGCAAAGGCGTGCTGCTTTTGGCCGACCAAGGGACGCTCTTTTTGGATGAGATCGGCTCCATGAGCCTCAATATGCAGGCAAAGCTTTTGAAGGCCATCGAGGAAAAATCCTTCTTTCCCTTGGGATCCGAAAGCCCGGAGACCTCGCACTTCCGCATCATCAGCGCCACGCTGGAGGATATCCAAAGCCTGGTCAAGACCGGCAGGTTGAGGTTTGATTTCTTCCAGCGCCTCCACGGCCTGACCATCAGGCTCAAGCCTCTCGCTCGAAGGAGGTGTGATATCTTTCCCCTCCTATCCTTCTTCACGCGTGGCGGCAGGAGGTTCTCCTTTTCCGCGCAAGCCAAAGAGCTTTTGCTGCAGCATGACTGGCCGGGCAATATCCGCGAGCTCAAAAAGCTGGTGGATTTGTTGGAAGCCGGCGGCGAGGGTCAGGTCGGCGCAGAAGCGGTGCAAAAGCTTCTCAACACCCTTTCTATAGAGGAAGGCGAAGGTTTCATCACCGAGGAACAGTACCGTTTTGCGCGGCAGGAGGGGCTTGAGAAGGCCGTCCGCCGTTTCCTGGACGCCGTCATTCAGCGTAATTTGGCTGAGAATAAGGGCAAAATCAGAAAGGTCCTTGCGGATCTGAAGGTTTCCACGCGCCTTCTCTACCGTTCCTTAAAAAGAGGCGGCCATCCGCCCGGGAGCCCGAATGGAAGCGACTAAGGGCAAGGCATTGGAGAATCTCATCCATGACCTTAACTCCAAGTGCTCCAGCCTCAAGGGGGCTGCCGTGCTTTTGAGGGAGGCTTCTGAACAAGAGCAGCGTGACCTCTTGGTTCTGATCAAGAAACAGGCTGAAAGTCTTTTGGAGGCGATCACCGTATTTGAGAATACGGGGTCATAGGTCCACGATGTTACGATTGGCTGTCGCGGCAAAACCCAGGATTCAGGCGGGGATCAAGCTGGCTCACCTCTTGGAGATGTCCGAGAGGGATTTTGAGGAACGTCTGCGCGAGTTGGAAGCGGACGATGTTTTCCGGCGTCTCTTGAAGATCGGCGTGATCTCGCACAAGTCCTATCCGAGCGCTCCGGTTTCCATGAGGCGTTTTGAAGGATGGGAGATGCGCGGCTCCGAGGATGGCTTATCCGAACTGCTGGATGGCAACGGTGAGATCGTTCGGCTGATGCGGCGGGCGGGAGAAGCCAAATTCAGGGAGTTTTTTCTTGGGGAGGGACCATTTTCCGACGAAGAAGCTGCCCGAGGATGCGGCATCTCCGTCCAGGGAGCCCGAAAACTGAAAGAGTTGGTCGACCGGGTTTATATTCAAGCCGAATGGAACAGTCCGTCCGACCGCGCCTCACCCGTCAAAACCTTTAGCGCGGTGGCGCGGATCGATCTGGAGGGCGGTAGACCGGCGCTGAGTTTTTTCCGCCAGGCGATTTGGAAACACCGTTATCAAATTGACGAGGAGAAACGTCGGGAGCTGTTGACCTCCCTTCCTCCTCGGGAATCCAGACGCATTCGAAGTATTTTATCCCAGGTGGAGCTTCTGGAGCACCGAAAGACCACCCTGTATCGTGTCCTGGAGGCTGTTGTGGAACTCCAGGGGGCTTTTCTTGCGACCGGCAAACGCCAAGACCTCCGCCCTCTGACCCAGGTTTCCCTCGCGGCTCAGCTTGATATCTCCCCCAGCGTTCTCAACCGCCTCATTTCCAACAAGACGGTTCAGCTTCCCTGGGGCCTGGAGGTTCCCCTCAAGACCCTGCTGCCCAGCCGCAAAACTGTGCTACGGGATCGCCTCTGTGATCTGGCGACCAAGCATACCCACTACTCGGATGAAAAACTGCGGCAAAAACTATGGCGGTCTTATGGGGCGGCGCTCTCCAGGCAGTCAATCACCCAGTACCGGAAGGAGCTTGGGCTTAATTCAAGGTCCACATGAATCGTGCGCTTAAGGTCGTGCCGTTTCTGTCCTTGCTTCTCCTGGTCCCCGCCAGGGGGGAAGATCAGGTCTACTGGGATTTAGAAACCTTTAGGTCCCTGCGGGCCCTGGCCTCGGAGCTTGCCGAGGCCCGCCCCGTCAGCCTTGCTCCCGCCGGTTTCACGCTGTGGGAGGCGGGCCAGCTTAAACTGCCGGAGAGTTCTGTCACCACTCTCGTTGGTGACTTCAACAGAGATGGCCGTCCGGACCGCGCCGTTCTTCTTGAAACAGGCGAGGGAAAGAACTTCAAGCTTTTCCTCCTGATTGCCACTCAATCCAAAAAACGATGGGAGATGCTCTCGCTCCGCCATCTGGAATTCAGGTCCGTGGGCATCCTTCTGTGGGATCCGGGACGCAAGACGCTTGCCATTGACACTAATA
>JACQJP010000049.1 GCA_016204975.1 Elusimicrobiota bacterium | reverse complement strand
CCCCTACCTGGCTCGAATCAATAAAAACCGGTGGCGGGATAGATTCTTTGGAACCAACTAAGCGATGCCGACTACTCCTTCGGGGACATTTTTAGATGAGTTGACACGGTCATAGTTTCTAAAAAACACAGATTCCATGCTAGGTCCTATGGCCTAAACAAGACTAGGCCAAAAGACCGACCCCTCCTAGGACCTTTGTCCCTATCGCCCCTCCTGCCAAATCCCCTAAACTGTTTTAAAAGGGACTGGCACCCTCCGGGCTCGCCGGCATGCGAGGGATCCTATGCGGCCTCTGACCCTGGTTCTCCTTTTTCTTGCCCCTTCCATCTTTGCCCAGAGCTTCTTCCCTCCGGAAATTTCTCTCCAAATCCAAGAACTTCAGCAAAAAGCCCAAGAGATCCGAGACAATCCCCTTCTGGAAGAAGACTCGGCGACTCTCGCCAAACCCTCTCCTCCACCCCTTCAAACCTCCTCCTTTCCCAACCTAGTCCAGCTCACAGATCCCATCTCCCTGGCCCCACTCCTCAACCGCCTCTGGAGAAGCCCCCTCACCTTTCCGGCAGCAGATAAGCGGGTCCATGTATTCATCACCAGGGCCATCAAAAAACAGCATGGAGAGGATTGGGATTTTGGGGACTACTTCCTGGGTTTCTACGTAGAGGGGGAGAAAAAACCTCAGTTTACCAATATCGCGGAAGAGCTCGCTCCCTCAGGAGTCATCACCAAGACATTCAATGGGATCCCATTTAAAATAGACCTGGTGGATATTCCCTTTGGCAAGGCGCTTTGGGGGGCATTGGGGGGCAAACCGACGCTCAAACCGGAGGAGGCCACCATCCTTATCGAACCCAAAGAAGATGTCCCCGTTGCGGACCACACCACAACCCGAACCAAAAAATTCCATCGAAAATTTACCGTCGCCGAGCTTTTAAGGGATGGAAACTATCCGATCGGCCACAGGTTCTCGCTGCCCCTGGGAAATCCGCCCCTCAATTTCCGGCTCTACTATACCTGCGACATCTACCAGAATTCCGCAGGACGCCTCCTGCCCGAGGATACTTGTAAAACCCAGGCCTTGGTGCTGCTGGAGGAAGGCAACATCTCCGATGCGGACCGCACCGTCCGCCTCAACAGGAAAAACATCCGGACAGAGGAGCCGCTGAAGATTAACTTGGAGGATTTGCCCACCCTGCGCCCCCTCCGAAAACACCTCTACTTCCGCATCAACAACAACGAAGAGCTGGAAATCTACGACTACCAAAAACCTGCCTCTTGAAGGTCCCCCAGCCTTTTAAGGCTGGTTTTACTCTTTCGCCCGTTAAATGCTAAATTATTCCACCGCCCATGAAAGCCCTCGTCCTTGCCGGAGGCAAAGGCAGCCGTCTGCGCCCCATCACCCATACCTCCGCCAAGCAGCTCATCCCCATCGCCAACAAACCCATCCTCTTCTACGGCCTGGAGGCCATCGCCGCCTGCGGCATCCGGGAGGTGGGGATCGTGGTGGGGGAAACACGGGAGGAGATCCAAAAGGCGGTGGGAGACGGCAAACAGTTCGGCTTCTCCAAAGTCGAGTACATCCACCAAAAGGAAGGTCCCCTGGGCCTAGCCCATGCGGTCAAGATCGCCAGACCCTTTCTGCAGGACTCCCCTTTTCTCATGTATCTGGGAGACAACCTCCTCAAACAGAACCTTAAACCCATCGCCGAGGCCTTCCTCTCCCAGAAACCCAACGCCCAGATCCTGGTAACCCCCGTCCCCAACCCCCAGGACTTCGGCGTAGTGGAGCTGAAAAACGGCCAGGTCCTACGCCTGGTGGAAAAACCCAAAAACCCGCCCAGCAACCTGGCCCTGGCGGGAATCTACATGTTCGACTCCCACATCTTTGAGGCCATCGAGACCCTGAAACCCTCCGGAAGGGGGGAGTTGGAAATCACCGACGCCATCCAGACGCTGATCCAAAAAAAATTCCGCGTCACGGTCCAGACCATCTCCGGCTGGTGGAAGGACACCGGAAAGCTCGAGGACCTGCTGGAGGCCAACCGCCTGGTCCTGGAGATGCTGGAGGAAAACTCCCGGCCCGCGACCTTCACCCAGGAAAACTCCCGGCTGGAGGGGCGCATCCGGATCGGCGAGGCAAGTCGTATTCTCGGCTCCACCCTGCGCGGGCCCATCGTCATCGGCAGAAACTGCCTTATCCGGGACAGCTTCATCGGCCCCTTCACCTCCGTCCATGACGACGCCCACATTGAAAACAGCGAACTGGAGCATTCCATCCTCATGGAACATGTGGTCCTTAAAGATGTGCGGCGCCTACAGGATTCCTTGGTGGGACAGCGGGTGGAGATCTGCAAAGCCCCGAACAAACCCCAAGCCTACCGCCTCATGGTGGGGGACTCCAGCCGCATCGAAATTCCCTAAAAAAGGAGCGTCTATGCCGACCAAAACCTCGCCCAAAAACAAAGAGAGCTCAACGGAGGTCGAACCCATTCCGGACCCCCAAAAGCCCGCCCTGCCGAAAACCCTGATCGAAGGGGTCCGGGTGCGCCCTCTAAAAGCCATTCCGGACGAGCGGGGAAGGCTGATGGAGCTTCTGCGCTCCGACTGGCCGGAGTTCATCGAGTTCGGGCAATGCTACCTGACCACCGCCTATCCCGGAGCGGTCAAGGGTTGGCATTACCATAAAAAGCAGACGGACAACTTCCTCTGCATCCGGGGAATGATGAAGCTCGTCTTGTATGACCCCAGAAAAAAATCCAAAACCTTCCGCCGGACTAATGAATTCTTCATCGGCGACCACAACCCCTGCCTGGTCCAAATTCCGCCTTGGGTCTACCATGGCATCAAATGTATCGGTCCGGAGGAGGCCATCATCGTGAATCTCCCCACCGCCCTCTACGACTACCATGACCCCGATGAGTATCGCCTTCCGGCCCACACCCCCAGGATTGCCTACGACTGGTCCCGAAAAGATGGTTGAGGCTATCGCACCCGGCCATGGCTAAAACGCGGGAACGTTGGCTGGTAACCGGTGGGGCGGGATTTATCGGCTCTCATATCGCGCAAACCCTGGTCCGCCAAGGGCACTTCGTGCGCATCCTGGATGACTTCTCCACCGGAAAGAGGGAACACCTGAGGGGCTTTGAAAACGAGGTGGAGATATTGGAGGGGGACTTAAGAGACCCGGAGGCCGTGCGCCGCGCGACGGAGGGCATCGAATATATCTCTCACCAAGGGGCCCTGCGCTCGGTTCCCAAATCGATGGACAACCCCCGAGACACCCATGAGATCAACATCACCGGAACCCTCTACCTCCTCTTGGCCGCCAAGCAGGCTCATGTGCGGCGCCTCGTCTACGCCTCCTCCAGCTCCGTCTATGGCGACGGCAGGCGGTTCCCGCAGCGGGAATCCCAAAAACCCAGCCCCATCTCCCCCTATGCCGCCTCCAAGCTGGCGGCGGAACACTACTGCGTCCTGTTTTCCAAAACCTTCGGCCTAGAGACCGTCTCCCTGCGCTATTTCAATGTCTATGGCCCCCGCCAGGACCCCGAATCCCTCTACTCCGCGGTGATCCCGCGCTTCATGGAGCAGGCCCAGAGGGGGGAGGCCCTGGAGGTCCACTGGGACGGAAAACAGTCCCGGGACTTCACCTTCGTAGAGGATGTAGTGCGGGCCAACCTCCTGGCGGCTAAAGCCCCCAAGGCCTCCGGCGGGGTCTTCAACATCGCCAACGGAGATTCCCACTCCCTGCTGGAGCTGATCCGCATTTTGGAAAAGATCCTGGGCCGCAAACCTCCTCGAAGGCACACCCCAAAACGGGCCGGGGATGTGCGCAAGACCTGGGCGGACATCTCCCAGGCCAGGAAACTCTTGGGCTACCGGCCCCGATTCCACTTTGAAGAAGGGCTGCGCAAAACCTGGAACTATTTTCAGCATCCCTCGCAGAGCTCCGGCTACCCGCCGGCCCCCAAGCAACTACAACCTTCTCCATGAAGCTTCTGGTCACAGGCGGCCTGGGATTTATCGGTTCCAATTTCATCCGCTACCTCCTGGAAAAATATCCCACATACTCCATCCTCAACCTGGATGCGAAAACCTACTCCGGAAACCCAGACAACCTCGCCGACCTCAAAGGAGAGAAGCGCTACCGATGGGTCTGGGGAGACATCACCGACCCCCGGGCGGTCCAGCGCTGCATGGGGGAGGTCCAAGCCATCGTCCATTTCGCGGCGGAATCCCACGTAGACCGCTCGATCCTAAGCTCAGGGGTCTTCGTCAAGACCAACGTCTTGGGCACCCAAGTCCTTCTGGAAGCGGCCAAAAACAAAGGGATTCAAAGATTCATCCACGTCAGCACCGACGAGGTGTACGGATCGGTGGAGAAGGGAACCTCCCGCGAGGAGGATCCCCTGCGCCCCAACAGCCCCTACGCCGCCTCCAAGGCCGCCTCGGACCTGATCGTCCGCTCCTACGGCACGACCTATGGGCTCCCCGTCCTCATCACCAGAAGCTCCAACAACTTCGGACCCTACCAATACCCTGAAAAGGTGCTGCCGCTTTTCATCACCAACGCCTTGGAGGACGCGCCCCTGCCCCTGTACGGAAGCGGCCAAAACGTCCGGGACTGGATATACGTGACCGACCACTGCCGCGCCTTGGACCTGGTGTTGCACCGCGGACGCCTCGGAGAAACCTACAACCTCGGCGGGACCCACACCTCTTCCAACCGGGAGCTGGTCCACAAGCTCCTCGAAATCATGGGCAAACCCGCCTCCCTCATCCGGACGGTTGCGGACCGCCCCGCACACGACCTGCGCTACGCCCTCAACTCGGAAAAGATTCAAAAGGAGCTGGGTTGGAAACCGGAGTGCGCCTTCGAAGAGGCCCTGCGCCGAACCGTGGAGTGGTACCGGACCCACCGCCCCTGGTGGGAGAAGATCAAAAAATTGCCCCGGTTCAAACGCTACTACCAGAAGCAATATCCGACGCTCAAGCCGGCGCTCGCCAAATGAGGGAGGGTTTAAACGTCTGCATCATCGGAAGCGGCTACGTGGGACTGGTCACCGGCGCCTGCCTGGCGGAGCTGGGGCATCGCGTGGTGTGCGTGGATTCCGATGCGGAAAAGATCCGGACGCTCAAAGCCGGAAAAACCCCCATCTATGAGCAGGGCCTGCAGAAGCTCTTAAAAACCAACGTTCGCAGGAAAAGACTGTTTTTCACCTCCTCCATTGCGGAGGGCATGACCCATGACGGGAAAAACGCCCAGATCGTATTCATCTCCGTGGGAACCCCTCCCTTGCCGGATGGTTCGGCGGATTTGACCGCGGTGGAGAAGGTGGCCGAGGAGATCGCCAAGTCCCTTAAGAGCTACACCTTGATCGTCGAGAAATCCACGGTGCCGGTCGAGACGGGAGACTGGGTGGAGCGCACCATCTCCGCCTACAACAAAAAGAAAATCCCCTTCGATGTCGCCTCCAACCCGGAGTTTCTGCGGGAGGGCTCCGCCGTCCATGACTTTCTCCATCCGGATCGCATCGTCTTAGGGGTCTCCTCCACCCAGGCGGAGAGGCTCCTCAAGCGGCTCTACACCCCGCTGCGCGTCCCCCTCGTGATCACCGACCTCAAAAGCGCCGAGATCATCAAACACGCCTCCAACTCCTTCCTGGCCCTGAAAATCTCCTACATCAACGCCGTAGCCAACCTCTGCGAAAAGGTGGGGGCGGACGTGGAGCGCATCGCGGAGGGCATGGGGTTGGATGCGCGCATCGGCCGCGCCTTTTTGAACGCCGGCGCCGGCTACGGAGGTTTCTGCTTCCCGAAAGATCTGGACGCCTTCTACTGGATCTCCCGAAAGAAGGGCTATGACTTCAAACTCTTGGAAGAGGTCCGCCGCATCAACGACGCCCAACGCAAGCTGGTAGTCCGGAAGGTGGAGGAGGAACTCTGGAACCTGCAGGGAAAAACGGTGGGCCTGCTGGGCCTGGCCTTCAAACCGGACACCGACGACCTGCGCCTGGCCCCCTCCCTGGAGATCATCGCCGAACTCCGGGAAAAAGGGGTCAAGATTCAGGCCACAGACCCCGTGGCCATGCCCAAGGCCAGGGCTCACCTTACCGGGGTGAAGTTTTGTGCGGACGCCTATGAATGCGCCGCGGGGGCGGACGCCCTGATCCTGGTTACCGAATGGCAAGCCTACAAAAACCTCAACTTCAAGAAGATTCTCAAGCTCCTACGACATCCCGTCATCGTGGACGCCCGCAACCTCTACGACCCCGGGAGAATGCGCCGGATGGGCTTTCGCTACCGCTCCATCGGAAGGCCGTAAGATGAAAATCCTGTTCACCGGTGCCGCCGGCTTTATCGGCAGCCACCTCTGCGAATTGCTGCTGCGCAAGGGCCACAGCGTGATCGGGATGGACAACCTCATCACCGGCCAACGTGAAAACCTTCAGAACCTCTTCCACCAGCCCCACTTCCGGTTCATCCGACAGGATGTGACCCGCTATATCCGCATCCCCGGCTCCCTGGACGCCGTTTTGCACTTCGCCAGCCCCGCCAGCCCCCCCGATTACCTCAAATACCCCATCCCCACCCTCAAGGTGGGAGCGCTGGGCACCCACAATGCCCTGGGGGTCGCCAAAAGCAAAAAGGCCCTCTTCATGCTGGCCTCGACCTCCGAGGTCTATGGGGACCCCCAGGTCAACCCCCAACCGGAATCCTACTGGGGGAACGTCAACTGCATCGGGCCCAGAGGGGTCTATGACGAGGCCAAGCGCTTCGCCGAGGCCATGGCCATGGCCTACTGCCGCAGCCACGGCATCCCGGTGCGCATCGTCCGGATATTCAACACCTTTGGACCGAGGATGCGGCTGGAGGACGGCCGCGCCGTGCCCAACTTCATGACCCAGGCCCTCCGGAACCGGCCCATCACCGTCTACGGAAAAGGCCGCCAAACCCGCAGCCTCTGCTACATCTCAGACCTCATCGAGGGAATCTACAAACTGCTGCGGTCTGATGTTCAGGAACCGGTCAACCTGGGCAACCCCCACGAGATCCCCATCCTCCAACTGGCGGAACTTATCCGAAAAATCGCCCGCAGCAAATCCAAGATCGTCTTCAGACCCCTTCCTCTCGATGACCCCCAAGTCCGCAGGCCGGACATCTCCCTGGCCAAAAAAAGGCTGAAGTGGGAACCGAAGGTTTCCTTGGAAAAAGGTCTTCAACGGACCCTGTGTTACTTCCAGCAAGCCCTCAAAACCTAAAGCTTCCATGCATCCCAAGGTGACCCAAGCCCTGGTTCTTCTGGGAGGAAAGGGGGAAAGGTTGAAGGATCTGACCCAGCAAATCCCCAAGCCCCTGCTGCCCCTGTGCGGAAAACCCCTGCTGCAGTATGTCCTGGAACACCTAAAGAGCCACGGCATCCGAAAGGCGATCCTCAGCCTCTGCCACCTCCCGGAACAATTTCAGGCCTTTCTCCAAAAGGACCCCGTGCCGGGGCTCGCCTATGAAATCTCGGTGGAATCCTCCCCCCTGGGCACCGCGGGAGCCATCCGCCACGCCCTCCCCCGAACGCAAGAGACGACCCTGGTCTTAAACGGAGATCTCTTGACGGATTTCGACCTCTCCGCGATGCAGGACTTTCACCAAAAAAAATCGGCCCACCTGACCATCGCCATGGTCGCGGTTCCCAACCCCTCCTCCTTCGGGGTCATCGAAACCGACCCCGATGGAAAAATCCTGCGCTTCCTGGAAAAACCCCAGCCCCACCAGACCCCCGCCCGCACCATCAACGCGGGCTACTACCTCCTGGAACCCGAAATCCTGGAGTGGATTCCCCCCGGCAAACCCTGTTCCATCGAACGGGAGATATTCCCCAAACTCATCGAGAACCAAAAGAGGCTCTTCGGCTACGCCCTGAAAGGCTACTGGTTAGACATCGGCACCCCCGAAAGATACCGCCAGGCCGAACAAGACCTCCGCTCCGGCAAACTCAAATTGGTATAATTTCCCCGCCCGCATAAAACTTCGATCATGCCTTCTTCGCCGCTCGCTTGCGCCGTCCCCTTCGTAGACCTCAAACTCCAATACCGAACCATCCAAAAAGAGATCGAAGCCGCCCTCCAGAAGGTCCTGGAATCCACCCAGTTCATCCTAGGTCCGGAGGGGGAAAATTTCGAGCAGGAGGCCGCCCAGGCCTTCGGATTCAAGCGTTTCATCGGCACCTCCTCCGGAACCTCCGCCTTGCACATGGCCCTTTTAGCCGCCGGAATCGGCCCGGGAGACGAGGTCATTACCACGCCCCACACCTTCATCGCCACGACCACCGCCATCTCGCAGGTGGGGGCCAAAATCGTCTTTGCCGACATCGACCCAAAAACCTACGACCTGGACCCCGTGGCCGCAGAAAAAGCGGTCACCTCCAAAACCAGGGCTATCCTGCCGGTGCACCTCTACGGCCACCCCTGCGACATGGAGGCCCTGGCCGCCATAGCCCGAAAGCATCATTTAAAAATCATCGAGGACTGCGCCCAGGCCCATCTGGCAAGGTATCGAGGACAACCGGTGGGAACCTTCGGGGAGTTGGCTTGCTTCAGCTTCTACCCCAGCAAAAACCTGGGAGCCTACGGCGACGCCGGAGCCGTCGCCACACAGGACGACGCCCTGGCCGCCCGCTGCAAAAGCCTGCGCCACGCAGGAAGGCCTCCGGGGGGGAAATACCTCCATGAGGAGGAGGGCCTCAACGCCCGTTTAGACGAGCTGCAGGCAGCGATCTTAAGGGTCAAGCTCAGACACCTTCCCCGGTGGACGGAGCTGCGGCGAAAATGGGCGATGCTCTACGACCGCCTGCTGGAGGACCTCCCCGTCCAGCTTCCGCCGCCTCCCACGGAAACCGCCCAACCGGTCTACCACCTCTACTCCATCCAAGTTGAGCAGCGGGAT
>JACQJP010000047.1 GCA_016204975.1 Elusimicrobiota bacterium | reverse complement strand
TGGCTCGAATCAATAAAAACCGGTGGCGGGATAGATTCTTTGGAACCAACTAAGCGATGCCGACTACTCCTTCGGGGACATTTTTAGATGAGTTGACACGTACGTACGAGATCCATTGATCTTTGAGTTTGATGCAGTTTGATGTAACTGATGGGTTATGGGTTCGTGTGGTTAAGAATGGGTACCTACTTTTTGTTTTGTCAGTTCAATGTTGCGAAAACCATTGAAAAATAAGGATAATTTAAATTTTCTCCCGGGGCAGGACTCGAACCTGCAACCCACCGGTTACAAGGACTCCGGCATTACTGCCGGGCTTGGACTATCTCATCCCCCCCGAAAATCTAAGGGGGGGTTGGGCGCTGTGGGGCTTATTGGTTAGGGTCCTCATCCCCTAGTCTCTGCACGTTCTCCGCTACGGTAATCCCTGTTCACGGAGCTTCGCTCAGGATTCTCCTGTCGGGCTCAGGACTTCCCTGAATTCACCCAATTTTTCAGTTAGAGTTGCCTCTAGCTGCTGCAATCCTGCGTGAATTTCCCGATGACAGTTTGCGCAGATCAGCACGCACTTTTCAACTTCTTTTTTCACCTTTTCCCAACTTCGGGTGTAACCCTTTTGGGATATCCCAAAGCCTTTTTGCCTGGGATCTGGGTGGTGGAACTCCAATGCTTCTGCGCAGTAGCTGTAGCCACAAAGTTGGCATTTTCCGCCTTTATGCTCTATGGCCATTTGCCGAACCTTTCTTCGTCTTTTTTGAACTGCTTGAATGAAGTACTCGCGACGATCCGTGTAGGTTCGGTTGTCTCTTTTTTGATTCACGCTATTACAGCCGGTTGCTCCACCATTGAGCTACCCGGGAATCGCTAGGGATTATACAAAAGTGACAGGAGTATTTTCTCTAGAGGGACGGGGTCGGGTTGGAGCGGTTATGGATGAAATCGAAAGGATTCCGGAATGGTTAAGACCGGAGTCGCGCACAGCTCCTTGAATAGAAGTTTTTTCTTCCAGTAGGAGAGGGGTCTTTTGAGAAATGTTTTTTTGATTTGGTTTTGGATTTGGGTACGGTATTGGGGCAGTCGATCCATTTTGACGATCCATCTGGACAGCCCCAGTTCTTTGAGGAGTTCGCGGGCATAGGTTTTTTCCAGTGCGGCGACTGCGATCAGTCTTTTGTCCTGGGTGGGATAAAGCGCATAAAAGGGATAGGGGGCGTTCCACCATCTGGCGGGGGATCGGAGAAGTTTGCCTGTCTCCAGATATTCTGCGATAGGCAGGGCGGCGGCCCAGCGGCAGGTGCGCAGCATGGTCACTTGTAGATGCCTGCCTTTTCCTGTTTTCTCTCTTTCCATTAAGGCGGCCAGGATGGAGCAGGCGGCATGGAAGCTTCCTGTCAAATCGGCGATCAGGACCGGGGGAAGGATGGAGTGTGGGGGGGAGGCGGATTGTGAGAGGATGCCGCTCATGGCCTGGAAGTTGAGGTCATGGCCCGCGAGGCGGGCGTGGGAGCTTTTTGGGTCGTAGCCGGTAATGGAGCAGTAGATGAGTCTGGGATGGGTCTTTTTAAGCCTCGCGTAATCGAGACCCAGACGTTTCATAAGTCCGGGACGAAAGCCCTCCACTAAGACGTCGGTTTTGCGAAGAAGACTTTCCAGTTTTTTTCTGCCGGAGCCCCCGCGAAAATCGAAGGAGAGATTTTTCTTGCCCCGGCTGAGGAAACGGTGCAGAGCGCTGACGCCTCCGATCTGAGGCAGCATCGTTTTGACGGGATCGGTCCAGAAGGGGAGTTCCAGGCGGGTGATGCGCAGGCCCATGTCCGCCAGCAGGCGTGTGCAGTAGGGGCCGGGAAAGAAGCGGCTGAAATCCAGGAGGTGGAAGCGGGAGAGCGTGGAAAAGGAGTGCGGGGTGATTTTGGGGGGCACGAGGGGAGTGTACAAAAAAATGGGGCAAGGGGCCAAAGGTCCTAGGGCCAATCTAGGACCTTTGGCCCTCTTCGAAATATGCTAGTATTTTTCGGTCCGGCAGAAGCCGGAAAACTGAGAAGAGGAGGAGCTACAATGAGAATGCTGTGGGGGATGCTTGTGGGAGCTTTGGCTGTAGGATATGCTTTTGCGGCGGAGGCTCCAGTTTTTGATTGGCACACCCTGGATGTGGCAGGCGTGGTGTTGGATTCGGGTCTGAAGGCCCAGGCCGAGAAGGTGGCCTCCACGGAGGAGTTCCACCTGCATTACGGGGGAGTGGACGGCAACGTCTGGAGGTTGGCCCCCGACACCAACCCGCCGGGTTCCGGCCTGAGGATCTATGTGGGTCTGGGAGACTCGGTGGTTCTGCATCTGCACCGCTTCTACCCGAGCAGCAGCACCAGCTTCGACATTGACGCCTTTGATGTCCATGAGGTCTTTTGGGGTTCCCAGGTGGAGTCTCGCAAGGTGGAGTTTGAGGCCGACCGGGAGGGAATTTTTCTGATCACCAGCCGGTTTTCGCCCAAGGTGGGGCCCATCGGGTATCTGATCGTTCAAAAGAAGAAGTAGGTTTTTCGGCCGGCCCAGTTTCGGATTTTTCTTTGCGCCGAGAGTCCCTGAGGGGGTAGGGGAAGGTTTCTGCCTACTGTTCTAGGGCGTGAGGTTGGCTTTCTTTCCAGGAGGCCTCGGTGATGCGGATGAATTGCGCCTTCTTCCAGAGCT
This sequence comes from Elusimicrobiota bacterium, assembly GCA_016204975.1. Taxonomy (GTDB): domain Bacteria; phylum Elusimicrobiota; class Elusimicrobia; order JACQJP01; family JACQJP01; genus JACQJP01. Next base: position 21,161 of record JACQJP010000047.1, on the reverse strand, counting down.
CCTCCAAGTTTCTGGCGCCGCAGTAGCTCATTCCGGAGCGCAGCCCACCTGCCAGTTGTTCTAAAGTTTCCGTTACCGGTCCTTTGTACGGGATGGTGGCCTCCACCCCTTCCGGAACGATGGCTCGTAGGTCCTCCCACTCTAAGGTCTCCACTCCCTTCTCCCTTTGTTTGCGGGAGACCGTCGCGGCGAGGGAGGCCATGCCCCGGTAGACTTTGTATTTTGTCTGTCCGCGGATGGTGGTCAAACCCGGACTTTCCTCGGTTCCTGCCAGCAGGCTTCCCAACATGACGCAGGAGGCGCCGGCCGCCAGGGCTTTGGTCAGGTGGCCGGAGTTGCGGATGCCGCCGTCCGCGATCAGGGGAACGTCTGTTTCGCGGGCTGCATGGGCGCAGTCTAAGAGCGCGGTCAGCTGCGGAACCCCTGAGCCGGTCACGATGCGGGTGGTGCAGATGGATCCGGGACCCACTCCCACCCGGATTCCATCCGCTCCGGCTCCGATGAGGTCCCGGGCCCCTTCTTGGGTGGCGACGTTTCCGGCAACGATATCCACCTTCACTTCCTGTTTCAGTTTTTCAACTGCCTGAAGGATGGCATCGGCGTGTCCATGGGCGACATCCACCACCAGGCAGTCTGCTCCGGCCTGCACCAGGGCTTTTGCGCGTTCCATATAGTCTCCCACCGCTCCGATGGCGGCGGCCACCAGCAGCCTTCCCTGGTGGTCTTGGGTGGCATTGGGAAAACGCGTGGTGAGACCATTGGAGATGCTTTCTGCCCGCTTGACCTTCAAAACCAGGTCCACTTGATCCGGGATGCTGAGGAATCGGTGGAGGACCCCCAACCCACCAAAACGAGCCAGGGCGATGGCCATGAGGTCTTCGGTGACGGTGTCCATGTTGGCGGAAACGATGGGAATTTTTAAGGGGATGTTTCTGGAAAATTTTCCCTGGGGGTTGACTTCTTTGCGGGAGGCGATGGAGGAGTGCTGGGGCACCAGGAGCACGTCGTCAAAAGTGATTCCTTCACGCATGGGGGCGGTCCAAAGACAATTGTATATTAGTTGGGGGCATTTTGTTGAAGCGAAAATCCGAAAATGTTACAATAAAAAGATCATGGCTTTTGCGAAGGCGCAGATGCGAGTGGAAACTGCGCGCAGCAGTGAAAGATTTTTTTTGGCTCATAACCTGACTGATTTAGTCAGCAATACCCCATTGCTCCGCTTGTGCCGTCTGGGGGGGATTCCGGAGGGAATTTCTATCTATGCCAAGGCGGAGTGGTTGAATCCTGGAGGTTCGGTAAAGGATCGGGCCGCCTGGTGGATGATTCGGGAAGGCCTGCGCACCGGAAGGCTCTCTGCCGGGAAAACGATTCTGGACGCCACCTCCGGGAATACCGGCATCGCCTATGCGTGGATGGGGGCCCACCTGGGCCACCCGGTGGTTCTGGCGGTTCCCGGCAGTGCCAATGCGGAGAGGAAGCGGATGCTGAAGGCCTTGGGGGCGGAGCTGATTTTGACCGACCCCTTAGAGGGTTCCGATGGGGCCATCCGAAAAGCCCAAGAGGTATATGCTCAAAATCCGGAGAAATATTTTTTTCCGGACCAGTACAACAACCCGGAAAATGCCAGGGCTCACTACGAGTCTACGGGGCCTGAGATTTGGGGGCAGACCCAGGGGAGGATCACCCATTTTGTGGCTGGGTTGGGTACCAGCGGAACAATGATGGGGGCGGGGCGCTACCTCAGGGAAAAAAATCCGGGAATCCGCTTGGTCGCGGTGCAGCCGGACGCTCCTTTTCATGGTTTGGAGGGGCTCAAACATATGCAGTCGGCCATTGTTCCGGGGATTTACGATGCCCGCTTGGCGGATGAGAATGTTTTTGTCTCCACAGAAGAGGCCCAAAGGATGGTGGTCCGTTTGGCCCGGGAGGAAGGCCTTTTGGCGGGGGTCTCCGGCGGAGCCGCTGCGGCGGCGGCGCTGGAGGTGGCCCAGCGAGTCTATTTAGGGAAGGCGGAGGCAAGCCTCGTCGTTTTGTTTCCGGATGGAGGGGAGAGATACTTGAGCGAGACCTTTTGGTCGGAGCTGCCGTGAGCCTGCGAATTTCCCAGGAGCTTGTGGGCCGGATTCGGCGGCATGCCGAGGAGAAATATCCTCAAGAGTGCTGCGGTTTTCTGGCCGGCCCTTTGTCGGCCTCAGCTTTTTCGCAGACGGATCGGGTGCTGGAGGTGGCGGAGGTCCATCTCCTGAAAAATCACTGGGAAGGTCCGGACAGGCGGAGGCGTTATCAGATTGATCCTCGTTTTTTTGCCGCCCTGGAGAGCCGATATGCGGGAACCGGGGAGGGGATTTTGGGCTTCTATCATTCCCATCCGGAGTCTCCTGCCGAGCCCTCCGCTTTCGATGCCGAACGCGCCTGGCCCTGGTACTGTTATTTGATCGTGAGTGTCCAAGGGGGGAAGGCGCGGGAACTTCGGAGTTGGACTCTGGAAGAGGCGTTCGGAAAATTTCTGGAGGAGGCCGTAGAGGTTTCCCAGGCGGCCTCCCCGTCTTGAGGTCCGATCCTAATAGAGGAGCAAAGTCTATGGCTATTGAGATTCATTTGCCGACGGCCCTTCGAGCGTACGCCGAAAAACAGGAGAAGGTTTCCATAGAGGGAAAAACCGTGGGGGAGGTGCTGCGGAATCTGGCGGGACAGTACCCCGCGCTTTCCAAACACCTCTTTTCTGAGGAGGGGAATCTGCGCAACTTCGTCAACGTCTATCTCAATGAGGAAGATATCCGGGGCCTTTCCGGCAAGGACACCCCCGTCCGGAGCGGAGACCGGTTGATGATTGTTCCTTCCATTGCGGGGGGGACTCCTCCCTCCGGAGTTGCACGGGAGGCCTCTGGGGCCTGGGAGGAGGTTGTCCTTTCCCAGGAGGAGATCCAACGCTACAGCCGGCACCTCATCATGCCTGAGGTGGGCATGCAGGGACAGAAAAGGCTGAAAGCGGCGCGCGTGCTTTTGGTGGGGGCGGGAGGTCTGGGATCTCCCTTGGGGCTTTATCTGGCGGCGGCTGGGGTGGGGCGCATCGGAATCGTGGATTTTGATACGGTGGAGTTCAGCAACCTTCAGCGGCAGGTGCTGCATGCGACTCAGGATGTGGGACGTCCAAAGCTGGAGTCGGCGCAGATGCGCCTCCAGGGCGTCAATCCGGGGGTGGAGATAGTGCCGCACGAGCTGAGGCTGAGCTCGGCGAATGCGCTGGAGGTTTTGAAAGAATACGATGTGGTTGCGGATGGAACCGACAACTTTCCGACACGTTATCTGGTCAACGATGCCTGCGCGCTCCTGGGTAAGCCCAATGTCTATGCCAGCATCTTCCGATTTGAGGGACAGGTTTCGGTCTTTGACGCCCGCCTCGGCCCATGCTACCGATGTCTCTATCCCGAGCCGCCTCCACCGGGTCTGGTGCCCTCTTGTGCGGAGGGGGGTGTCTTAGGGGTTCTGCCCGGCATTGTGGGGGCGCTTCAGGCCTTGGAGGTCATCAAACTCCTGGTGGGGCAGGGGGAGCTTTTGATCGGGCAGCTCCTTCTCTTTGACGCTTTAAAGATGGAGTTCAAAAAGCTGAAGCTCCGCAAGGATCCCGGTTGTCCCCTGTGCGGAAAAAATCCCACCATTCGTGGGCTCATTGATTATGAGGAGTTTTGCGGCGTGGCGTCTTCGCCGCAGCATTCCGTAGGAGGTTCTGTGAGCGTAGAGGAAGCCGGTGTTCCGGAGATTAGCGTGCAAGAGTTAAAAAAGCGGTTGGATGGAGGGGAGGATTTGGTTTTGGTGGATGTGCGGGAGCCGCACGAATACGAGATCTGCAAGATCCAGGGATCTCGTTTGATTCCTTTGGGGGAGCTTCCCGATCGGGTGCATGAGCTCAATTGCGCTGAGGAGATTGTGGTCCATTGCAGGATGGGGGGGCGTTCCGCTCAGGCGGTTCAGTTCCTGATGCAGGCAGGGTTTCGGAAGGTGAAGAATCTGAAGGGGGGGATTGACGCCTGGGCTCGCGAGATTGATCCTTCGGTTCCCACTTACTGAGCGGATTTTTTTTCGCTGGGGTATCTTGGTTTTTTTGAGAGGTTGAAGTAGTACCGCAGGCCGATCCCGCCGTCTACGTTGGCACCCACGCTCGGCGTAAGCCTCAGAATCGGAGCGATTTCCGCGTAGAGCTCCAGCGGGGCTTTGTCAAAAAAATAGGCAACCCCTCCGACAAACCGCAGTCCGAATTCCGCATCATCCTTGAAGAGCAGCCGTCCTCCCATGCCGACAAAAAGAGGCAGGGTTCCCCGCTGAGGTTGGGGCAGCAGATGGAAGAGATGCCCCAGGACGTCCGCATGCAAGTCAAAATTGTCCCCGACGGCTCCCAGGGCTGCGTCCACGGCCGTATGGGTGTTGAGCCAGTACTTGGCGGAGGCGCCGAAGGGGCTGCCCAAGACCACCCCCAATCCTAGGTCTTGAGCCATTCCCTGCGCCCGCGCGCTTTGCCCCAGCATCAGGGCGACGAGCACGGCAAAAAAGGATTTCCACATCGTCAAATTCTCCTTGGCTTTAGGATGTGCGGATTGTACCAATTCTCAAGCTCTGGGAGCAAAGAGTCTGGGGTACTCTACCACTTCTTGTTCTGCTAGAATAGGTGTCCGTGTCATCCAAGAACCTGGTGGTGACTGGAAATCCGGGATGCGGCAAGACCACCCTGATTCGGGAGGCGGTAGGACCTTTTCGGGATCGGGTGGGAGGTTTTTTTACGGAGGAGATCCGGCGGGGCTCGCAGCGGATGGGGTTTGTCTTGAAGACCTTTCAGGGCCAGGGAAGGCTTTTTGCCTCTAAGGCTCTTCCCGGGCCTCCACGGTTCAATAAGTATGGGGTAGATTTGAAGGCCCTGAGGGAGCTGGCGATCCCGGAGCTGGAAGAGGCCCGCCGGGGAGAGAAGATTCTGGTGATGGATGAGATCGGCTCGATGGAGATTCTTTCGGCGGAATTTCGCAAGATGGTGTGGGAATGCCTTCAGGGGCCGTGTCCCGTTTTGGCTTCCATCCGCCTGAGGTCACAGCCTTTTACGGATTCTCTAAAGGCCCTGCCCCAGACAGAGCTGGTTCTTTTAGAAAGAAAAAATTTCGCGCTGGTCAAGGAGAGGGTACGGCAATGGCTCCAAGACAAAGTGGGGCGCTAGGCCTTTTGCCCGGGGTCCGCTCTCTGCATTTTGTGGGGATTGGTGGGGCGGGGATGAGCGGGCTGGCGGAGGTCCTTTTGAACTCTGGATTTCGCGTTTCCGGATCGGATAAAGAGGAGAGCGGGGTCACCGCCCGCTTGAAAGCCTTAGGGGCTCGGGTCTTCCGTGGGCATCGCGCCTCCCATCTGCGTTTTGCCGAGGCGGTGGTTTACAGCTCCGCGGTCTCCCGGAACAATCCGGAGCTTCGCCGGGCGCGGTGCCGACGCCTCCCCATCCTTTCCCGGGTAGAGATGTTGGCGGAGGTCGCGCGCCTAAAAACCACAGTGACCGTGGCGGGGAGTCACGGAAAGACGACCACCACCTCGATGGTGGCGATGGTTTTGAGTGCGGCAGGCCTGGACCCCACCATGGTGATCGGAGGCCAGCTCAAAAACATTCGCTCCCACGCCAAGCTGGGGGCGGGGAGATATCTGGTGGCCGAGGCGGATGAGTCGGACGGCTCTTTTTTGAAGCTTTCTCCGTCCGTTGCCGTGGTCACGAATGTGGACGACGATCACCTGGATTACTACGGGAGCCTCTCTCGCCTGCGGCAGGCCTTCTGGAGACATTTAGACCATCTGGCGCCTGCGGGATGCGCGGTTTTGTGCGGGGAGGATGCGGTTTTGAGGGATTTTTCCCGGCGCCTCCGCTGCCGGGTTCTGAGCTATGGTTGGAGGCGCCGGGAGCATTGGTCGGCGGGGAGGGTTCAGATGCGGGAGGGAAAGTCCCGCTTTGAGGTGTTTCGGCGGGGCCGGAAACTAGGTTGGGTTCCTCTTCAGGTGCCGGGACGGCACAACGTCCTCAATGCCCTGGCCGCCTTGGCCTCTTCGGAGGCCCTGGGCATTCCCTTTCAGAAGGCGGCCCGGGGGCTGGCGGAATTTCAGGGGGTCCAGAGGCGCCTGGAGTTTTTGGGGGAGGTTTACGGCGTCACCTTTTTGGACGATTACGGCCATCATCCGACCGAGATCCGGGAGACCCTGCGGGCGGTTCGGGAGGCCTGGAGCTTTCGGCGCCTGGTGGTGGTGTTTCAGCCCCATCGCTACAGCCGGACTCAGCTCCTCTACCGGGACTTTGGAAGGTCTTTTTCCCAGGCGGACCTGGTTTTTATCATGCCCATCTATTCCGCTGGGGAGAGGCCCTTGCTGGGTGTGGGCTCGGATCTGATCCTGCGCGCCCTAAAGAGGAACGGCGTAGAGGCCAGGCCTTTTCAGCGCGCCATTGATGTGGCCCGGCAGCTCCGGGAGGGTGATCTTCTGCTGACCTTGGGGGCTGGGGATGTTTGGAAGGTGGGGGAGGATTTGAAGCGTAGGGTAGCCAATCGAGTCTCCGCGCTCATCTGATGAAGCTTTCGGCGATCCTAATTTCTTGCTGTCTACCGCTTGTTTTTCAGGCTTGTCAACGGAAAGCCACTGAATCCCCGGAGGCTCCAAAAAATCAACCGGTGACCTTGACCTTCCTGCGTGGACAGGGAGCGGGCTCGGAGTATTTTTTCCGATCCCTCATCGCCCGCTTTGAGAAAGGGCACCCTGGGATCCGCGTCCGGGTTGAGACCCTGCCCTGGCAGACGGACCGGCAGCATCAGATCTACTCGGATCATTTGAGGGCCCAGGGTGTGGCTTTTGACGTCATGTCCTTGGATGTCATCTGGATTGCGGAGTTTGCCCAGGCGGGGTGGCTGCGAGACCTGGACAATTTGCTGTCCCAAGAGGAGAAAAAGAATTTTTTGCCGGTGGCCATTCGGGCCTGCACCTATCGGGACCGGCTGTATGCTGTCCCCTGGTTTACGGATGCGGGGGTACTCTACTACCGCAAGGACCTTCTGGAAAAATACGGCACTCCGGTCCCGGAAACCTGGGAGGAGCTGGTTCGGACGGCGGCGAAGATTCTGAAGAAGGAAGAGAATCCCCACCTACAGGGATTCCTCTGGCAAGGCAAGCGCTATGAAGGGCTGGTCTGCAATGCCTTGGAGTATGTATGGTCCATGGATAATCGGCTGCAGGACGAGCAAGGTCGGTGGAGTTTGGACGGATCACGCGCTGTGCGGTCCCTGCAATTTATGGCGGATTTGATCCGTAAAGCCAAGGTTTCCCCGGAGCTGGTGGCCGCCGCGGATGAGGAGATGGCGCGCCAGATCTTTCAGAACGGCGGCGCGGTGTTTATGAGAAACTGGCCCTATGCCATCTTTCCCTTGGAGTCGGAGGATTCATCGGTCCGGGGCAAGGTGGGGATAGCTTCTCTACCGAGATTTTCCAGGGGGGAGTCCGTCTCCACGCTGGGGGGGTGGAATTTGGGGGTGAACCGTTTTTCCAGACACCCAAAAGAAGCTTTTCAGTTCATCCGCTACATGACCTCCCCCTCCGTTCAGAGGGAGATGCTGGAAGGGACCGGCTCCCTTCCCACCCGGTTTCGTCTTTACCGGGAGCCGAAGATGCTGCGTCGCTACCCCCATCTGGCTCGGATGGAGGAGATACTTGCCAGGGCCCGCCCCCGGCCTGTGACCTCTCGCTATCCGGAGGTTTCCGAAACTCTGCAGCAGGAGATCTCTGCCGTTCTGGCAGACCTGAAGTCCCCGAAGGAAGCGGTTGTCGAAATCGAAAGGAAGCTCCCCCCCCTGTTAAAGTAATGCTTGGACTTTTGCAAAAGTCCCGTCATGTTTTTTTCTATGGGACTTTCGGTCCTTTTTCAGGGACCATTGGGCCTATGTTGGAGATAGGTCTTTTTTTGATGCTTTTTTGCCCTTTGGACCCATGCGGACCACGGGCTGTTCTGGTAGCATCTGGGAGATGACCGATCGGACCATGCCTGCGCGCATTTTTCCCTGTCTGGTGGCCGGGGTCTTCCTGCTGAGTGCTTCCGTCCAGCCGCTCTCTTTGGCCCAGGAGACGCGCTTGGGGGATTTCTCCGCAATCTATCGGGAGGTACTGGGGCGGATTCAACAGTCTGAGGGAGAGCAAGGGGGGTCTTCTCCAGAGTCTCCTGCCGGGCAAAAGCAGAAGGATGAGTTCGGGTTTCCTGCCGCAAACACCCGGTTCCGGGTAGAGAGTTCGCTGGTCAACTTGATTGTGGGGGTGATGGACGAAGATGAAAATCCGGTGGGAGCGCTCACCGCGGAAAACTTTATCGTGGAGGATTGCGACAAGAAGGGAAAAAACTGCCGGCGGGTCCAGCTCACCCACTTCGCCCGCCCGGATGCCTCCCCGGTCAAGATCGCCGTTGTGGTGGAGGTGAGCCCCGCCACTCGGCTCGTTCTATTCGGGTGTGATCCGCGCTCCTATCAATACTGCACCAATTCCAGCCCCGGCATCATTGATTCTTTGGGATATCTGTTGATGAGGGTCAAGGCAAAGGATTGGGTGGCTTTGCTGACCTATGGAGAGAAGCTGAATCTGAAGGTGGATTTTACCCATGACAAACAGGGTTTGGTCATGGGGTTCCGGGCGATTCTCGAAGAGGCTTATCAGACCCTTTACCATTCGGCCTTTGCTTTGAAATACTACGACAGCATGGCGGAGTTGATGGAGCGCTTTAAGGGTTTGGAGCAGCTTGACCGCCAGAGATTGGCGGAGCCAGAGTCCCAGGATACGCTGGGGTTTGAGGCCTTTCAGCAGGGGCTCAACAAATACGCAGTCATCGTGATCGGGACCGGGCTGGATGGCAAGGAGCTTTTGAGTTGGGTGCCCACGATGCCCAGCTTGTTGGACTGGGATGATTTTGAAAAAAAGATCAAGGAGTACAGCGTCCCGATTTATTTTATTGACCCCACCTTCTTCCTCCGTAATATTTTGGACAATCCGCGATATGCGATGAATCACGACATCAATATGGCCAGGATGGATTTAAACATCGCCGCCGCGCAAATGCAGGAGGTGGCCAAGCTTTCCGGGGGGCAGGTCTTTCAGCCCAGGTTTTTTCAGGATTTAAACTCGATTTACGATCGAGTGGTCAATGTGATCAACGGGCAATATTCCTTGGGTTATCCTCTGCCGGATGGGATTGAGGACGGGGAGTCTAGGAGGATCAAGGTGGAGGTCGTGGGGTCGGATGTGAAAATCAAGGCCTTTCACCGCTCGGGGTATGTGAAGGGGGCGCAAAAGGCTTCGCAGGAGGCCATCGCGCCTCCGGAGGTGGATGAGGAAGGCCGGGCTATTGAGGAGGAAAAGCGGTTGGAGATCCAGCAGCAGATTCAGAAGCAGACGCAAGATAAGCTCCAGGAGGCGTTTCGTTTAGATAAGGAGCTTCGGGATTTAAGGCAGCAGAAGGCTGCGGTGGAGGAGAAGCTGGAATTTGTAAAACTACAGGCCAAAAAGTTGGATAAAAAGGACCCCCAGAGGCAGGCGCTGGAAACTCAAAAAAGGGAGTTGGAGACTCAGAAGAATATTTTGAAGGATCAGATTGTGGCGAAGGAAAATGAGTTGGAAAGCGCGTTGAGGGAGGCGAAAGGCGGCTGAGTTGTTTAGGTTTCCTCACTTTTTCCTTTTTTGCCCCGTTCTGGTTTTTCTTCTTTTTTCTAGTTGTGTTCCCCTGCCCCCCGCCTCCCAACCCCACAAGCCTTCCTCCGGTCTCTTGGCTGCGTCTGATGCGATTTCTTTAGACCCCGGCTTTCTGGAATGGCCCAGCTTGCACTTCGTGGTCTATGGCTACGATCTGAGTCTTTTGCAAGAGGTTTCTCAGAGAGCGGAGGAAGTCTATGAGAAGATCATGCAGGATACGGGCCTCTATTCCTTTATTGATGTCGGATCCTTGCGGCCTTGGGAACTTTATCCCGTTGCCCTCTACGCAAACCGGGAGGAGTATCTTCAAAAGACCCGGATGCCGGAATGGTCCCAGGGAGCGCTCCTGGGGAATGCCATTCACACCTTTCCGGGTGCGCATCTTTCCTCCACTCTGGCCCATGAGATGAGCCACCTGATCTTTCACGAGTTCATGCGTCAGGGATTGTCCGGGGTTGCGGCTGGGAGGTTGCGCTGGCTCAATGAGGGGCTGGCGATGTATGAGGAGTTGCAGTTTCTGGCCCCGGCCGAGAGGAGTCGCGTGCAGGCTCAGAAACAAGCCTCCTTAAAATCGGAGGGCCTCTCCTTTGAGAAGATGAGGACCTTTGAGCCGCAAAGCGAAGAGGGGCGGTTGGTCCATTTGTGGTATCTTCAGGTGGAGAGCGTCGTGCGGTTTTTGGTGGAGCGGGGCGGCCGGTTGGGCTTTTCGATTTTTCTAAAGGAGCTCAGGAGTTCCAAAACTTTGGATCAGGTGCTGCCTTCGGCCTTTCCCGGAAAGTGGTCGGACCTGACTTCCTTGGAGGCGACCTGGAGGGCCTCTTTATAAATTTACTATAGTTTTCTTGTGCCGGCTATTTCCCCCCAGCCCGTTTCCCAAACCGCCATTCCCATTGAGGGGATGCATTGCGCCTCCTGCGTCAGGCGGATCGAGGAAGCCCTGCGGAACCTCTCCGGGGTGGAGCGGGTTTTTGTCAATTTGGCCACCCGGACGGCCACCGTCCGCTACCGGCCGGAGAAGATCGCTTTGGAGGACCTGGAGGCGGCCATTGAATCCAACGGCTATGTAGTCCCCGCTCTGCCCGAGCATATCGCCCCGGAGGCCTACCATCTGGTCTATGGGAAAGACCAGCCGGTCTGGCTGAGGCGTTGGATCGTGGCGCTGGTGTTTGGGGTTCCGGTGCTCCTCTCCTCGTGGTTGGGCTTTTCCTTCTGGACCCAGCTTTTTTTTGCCACCCCGGTTTTTCTTTGGGCCGGGTGGCCTTTTCATCGGGGCTTCTGGCAGGGGCTGCGGCACCGCCGCGGCGACATGAACACCTTGGTTTCCTTAGCTACCCAGGCGGCGTACTTTTATAGTCTCTTGGTAACCGTCTCTCCGCAACTTTTTCCCCATGAGGCCCGGCAGGTGCATTACCATACGGTGGTTTTTCTGGTTCTTTTCATCGCCTTTGGGCGCTGGTTGGAGGCCCAAACCCAGCGCAGAACTGGTTGGGCCATCCGGCGCCTTTTGGAGTTTGCGCCTCGTACGGCGCGCGTCGTTCGGGAGGGGAAGGAGCAGGTGCTGCCGGCGGAGCAGATACGGATGGGAGACTCTATCTGGGTGCGTCCCGGGGAGCAGGTGCCGACGGACGGCGTCGTGCGGGAGGGACTGAGCACGGTGGATGAGTCTCTTTTGACCGGCGAGATTCTGCCGGTGGAGAAGAAGAAGGGCAGCCGGGTGTATGGGGGAACGATCAACAAGACGGGCGCCTTTCAGATGGAGGCCACCCAGGTAGGCTCCAAGACGGTTTTGGCCAGGATTTTGCGTGCGGTTCAGGAGGCGCAGGTTTTGAAAGCGCCTGTGCAAAGGTTGGCGGACCGGGTCGCGGGCACCTTTGTGCCTCTCATCGTGGCGATTGCGACCGTCACCTTTCTCGTATGGTATTTTCAGGGGCCCCAACCTCGGCTTTGGTATGCGCTGACCTCCGCCGTGGCGGTCTTGGCCATCGCCTGTCCCTGTGCCCTGGGGTTGGCGACTCCGGCGGCGCTTTTGGCGGGGACCGGGAGGGGAGCGGAAAGCGGCATTCTCATCAAAAACGCGGAGGTCTTGGAAAAGGTGCGTGCCTTAGACACCATTGTATTTGACAAGACAGGCACCCTGACCCAGAGCCGGCCTGAGGTGGCGGAGGTGAAGGTGTTTGAGGGAACGCAGGAGACGTGCCTGCGTTGGGCGGCCTGCGCCGAGGAACGCTCGGAGCATCCCTTGGCCAAGGCCATCGTGCGGTATGCTCAAGAGCAATCCATCTCCTATCCCCCCCCTTTTCACTTCGAGGCCTTTCCCGGGGAAGGGGTTCGGGCCTTGGCGCAGGAGCGCGAGATTTTTGTGGGCAATCTTGCCTGGTTGGAATCCTTGGGAGTCCCTCTCCCTTCTGAGCTTGCCCAAAGGGATTGGTATGACCAGGGCCGGACGGTGTTGGGAGTGGCGGTCAATAAGAACCTCCAGGGCCTTTTTGCATTGGGGGACCGCTTGAGACCTGGGGCCGTGGAGGCGGTCCAGTGGCTGAAGGGGCAGGGTTTGGAGGTATTGATTCTGACTGGGGACCACGTAGAGACGGCCCAGGCGATTGCACGACAGCTGGGGATCGAGAAGGTTTTGGCGCAGGTCCGACCCCTGGAGAAGTCTCAGGCAGTGAAGTCTTTGCAGGCGCAGGGCAGGCGGGTGGCGATGGTGGGAGACGGCATCAACGACGCCCCGGCCCTCTCCCAGGCGGATGTCGGGATCGCCCTGGGCTCTGGAACCGATATTGCGGTGGAGTCGGCCGACATTGTCCTGGTGCGACCGGACCTGCGGTCGGTCCGGCAGGCCCTGGAGCTTAGTCGTTGGACGTTTCGTATCATTCGGATGAATCTGTTCTGGGCTTTCCTTTATAATATTGCCTTGGTGCCTTTAGCCGCCGGACTTTCCTATCTGTTCTTTCAGAGACCCTTTCCTCCCTCTTTGGCCGGAGCGGCGATGGCCTTTAGTTCCGTTTCGGTAGTTTTAAATTCCCTCCGGCTGAGATGGGTCAGGTTATGAAGAAGCGCCCGTACACCCGCGGGCATGCGGCGGCCGGCCTGCGCGCCCCACTTCCTTCTATAGAAGTCTGGCCGAATCAGTACCGGGGCTATACCATCACGATTCGGGCGCCTGAGTTTACCTCCGTCTGCCCCAGGACGGGGCTTCCGGATTTTGGTATCATCATGCTTCAGTATCAGCCGGGAGCTTTGTGTTTGGAACTTAAGTCTTTTAAGATGTATTTGTTGGCCTATCGCCCCCTGGGGATTTTTTATGAGAACGCGGTCAACCGCATCTTGGAGGATGTGGTCCGGGCCTGCCGTCCCGTCTGGGCGCTGGTGCGGGGAGAGTTTACCCCACGGGGAGGGTTGCAGTCGGTTGTGGAAGCAAGGTACCCCAAGGGGAAAAGGCAATGAAAGAGATTTTGGCCAGTTTATTGACGGGGCTGATGGTGGGGGTTTTGTTCGGCTGGATACGCCTTCCGATCCCGGCTCCCCATGCCCTGTCCGGAGTCATTGGGATTTTTGGAATTTATTTGGGTTACTGTCTGATCCATTATCTTCTGGGAAGATAGGGAATGCCGAAGGCTTATACGACCTTTGAGGCGGGCAAGTTGTGCGGGGTCTATCCCACCACGGTCATCAACTGGGTCAATCTGGGGAGGCTCAAGGCTTATACCACCCCCGGGGGGCATCGCAGGATCTACCGGGAGGATTTGATCGGTTTTCTGGAGAAGCACCGAATGCCTGTTCCTCGGGAACTTTCCAATGAGAGGCAGCGCATCCTGATCGTGGATTCCGATGTTTCCTTCGCCGATCTTTTGCGCCGGGCTTTTTCCGCGCAGGCCGCTCTGTTTGAGCCGCAGCTTTTCCCGAGCCGTACCCTGGCTCTGGTGGAGGTCGGACGGCGCCCGCCTCAACTGCTGGTTTTTGAGGCCGGGGAATCCGTCCCGCAGGCATTGGAGATGTGTTCGGCGTTCCAATCGGACGAGGCGACCCGTTCCATCCGGCTCATCGCCACCAGCGCCCGAAAGCTCTCCCGAGCCAAGCGGAAGGCGATGGAGGGGTGTGTGGATGCCTTTTACCTGAAGCCGGTGGAGGTCGGGAAAATCGTCCATCGCGCCACCCAACTTTTAAAAAGATAATGGGGTTGAATTCCCGTTTTAAATGTTCTACCGTGGAGGTGGATTTCTAAATCTGAAGGAGGCGTGCGATGTCACATGTCATTACGGAAAAGTGTCTCGGGGAGCAGTATGCGGCCTGTGTGGATGTGTGTCCAGTAGACTGCATTCATCCGGGGGATCATAAAGGAGAGACCTTCATGATCATTGACCCGGATGTCTGCATTGACTGCGGGGTTTGCCTGCCGGAGTGTCCCATCGGGGCCATCGTGGGTTCCGTGGACGAATCCCCGACGTATGCGAATATCAACAAGGACCTGACGCCTCAGTTTAAGCAGAATCCCAAGGTCACCCCTCGTCCACCGAATGAGCCTCCCCGCAAGCCCGGCAATAAGCTCGTCAAATAAATACATCTAAATACATCCGGGCTTGGGTGATGGTGGGGGGGCTGCTCGGTTCGGCGATGACTCCTGCTTTTAGCCGTCCTCCCTATCCTTCCTACACGGTGGTCCATGCCGCCCCTGCCCAGTTTCGGGATGCGAATCGGCGCGGGATCGTTGCGGTCTCTTTGGCGGAGGGGTTGTTTCGGCTTCGGAATTCCACGGAGGGGTTTCTGGAATCCGAGGCGGTGCCTGCGCTCTATCCCTTTCGGGAGCTCATTGCTTCTGCCAACGCGACCCTGCCTGCCGCAACGGCGTTCTCGCTGGAGCTTCAGGTGCGGTGGCATGGGGGCGCTTGGAGCCGCTGGTACCGAATGGGCCGGTTCGCCCCCGGCGGGGGAAGGAGTTTTCCCGGCCAGAAAGATGCGGGGGCTTCGGTGGAGGTGGATATCCTGCGGTTGAGGCGCTCCGCGGAGGCCTTTCGCTACCGGGTCCGTTTGGAATCTGAAGAGAGGGGAAAAAGTCCGGTTCTTCGGTTGGTGGCGGTGACCTATACGGCGGAGTCTGTTGCGGCCTCTTTGGAGAGTTCAGACGCTTTTTCGAGAACTCCTCAGGAGGCTTTCGAATATGGGGTCACGCCGAAGTCCCAGATGACGGTTCAGGCGGATTTCGCGCGCACCATCTGCAGCCCCACCTCCGTGGGGATGGTGATGGATTTTTGGAAAAGGCCTATCGGGACGCTGGAGGCGGCGCGGAAGGTGTTTGATTCGGCGGAGGAGATTTACGGCAATTGGTTTTTGAACACCGCCTTCGCGGGAGCGCAGGGCCTCCAGGCCCATGTTCTGCGGCTCAACTCGATGGAGGAGCTGGAGCGGGAGGTGCGCTCCGGAGGGCCCTGTGTCGTGAGTCTGGCCTTTGAAAAGGGGGAGCTTCCCGGAGCCCCCCTGGATCGGACCTCCGGGCATCTGCTGGTGGTGCGGGGCTTCGACCGCTTGGGAAGGGTAGTGGTCAATGATCCGGCGGCTCCGAAGGCCGCGCAGGTGCGCAGGGTTTACCCTCGGAAGGCGTTCGCCGGAGCTTGGCTTAGACATCAGGCTGGTCTCGCTTACCGCATCGCCCCCCTGTGGTCCAGATCGATGCAGATCGGGGTTCCATTTGCCGACTTAAGAAGAAATCCTTCCGCCTCAAAGTCGGGGCGCCCCAGACGCGATCCGGAACAGGAGAGCCAGTTGTTATACGGGGAGAGAGTGCGGGTCCTGCGGGTCCGTGGGGAGTGGGCACAGGTGGAGGCCGCAGAACAGCCCCGTTGGAGCCCGAAGAGGGGATGGCATTTCTACCCCGGCTGGGTTTCGGTGGAGAATCTCTTGCCCCTGGGGCAGGGAGGGGTGCCCAATGCGGTGGTGGCCACTAAGAGCGCGCAGGTGGAGATTCCGGTCCCTGGAATGGAAAATCGCAGGAGACGGCTTTCAGTGGGGACCCGACTTTTCGTGCTCCGCTGGAAAAAGGGGAAGGTGACGGTTCTTCTTCCGGAGGGCCGCCTGGGAAAGATGGAGGCCTCCAACCTGGAAAGACTAAACCTGTTGTCGGAAGGGTTGCGCCGAAAGAGGATCCTTCGGACCGCACGGCTTTTTTTGGGGGAGAAATATTTTTGGGGTGGGCGCTCCGTGGGACATCATCCGCAAGCCAGCGTGGACTGCTCAGGACTCGTCAGCTTAAGTTTCCGGGTGGCCGGCATGGAGGTTCCGCGCAATGCGCATGACCAGTACCTTCGCTCGAGGCGCCTACACCGCAAGAAGCTGCGCCCGGGGGATCTTCTGTTTCTAACCTATAAAAATTCCAAGCACATCCTTCATGTCATGATTTATTCCGGGGAGGGACGGATCATAGAGGCCAGTGGTGACGAGGATATGGTGAGGGAGGTTTCTCTGCGTGAGAAGTTCGGCCGGCCCTGGGAGGAATTGGAGTCCGGGATGGATCTCAATGGGCAGATGCTGCACCTGGGAACTTTTTTTTAAGTCCGCACGCCTCCGGAGGGCCTTTGGTTTTTTCTCCGCAATCTTAGCGGGTTTTTTTTACCTCTCCGGCCATGAGGCTGCGGCTTCCCCGCCCCGCCCGGAGACGCTGGTTTACCTTCATATCGGGGACTTGTCCTCACTGGACCCAGCCTACCCCTATGACGCGATCAGCCAAAGCGTCATCCTCAATCTCTACGAAACGCTTTTGACCTATGAGGGGGAGTCTTTGACGCAGATCGTTCCGCTGCTGGCCGCGGAGGTTCCCTCGGCGAAAAATGGGTTGATCTCTGAGGACGGGCGCAGCTACAGCTTTCCGATCCGGCGGGGAGTGAGATTCCAGGATGGGAGCCCCATGGGGCCGGAGGATGTGAAATACTCCCTAATGCGCTTTTTACTGACGGACCGAGCCGGAGGCCCCTCCTCCCTCCTGCTGCGGCCCATCTTGGGGCTGGACAGCACCCGTGGAGAGGATGGAGGAATTCAGGTCCGGTTTGAGGATATCAATCGAGCGATTGAAGTTCGGGGAGACCGGGTCGTGGTTCATCTTGCACGCCCCTTTGCCCCCTTTCTCTCCCTGATGGCGCGGTGGTCTTACGTAATGTCTCGGTCCTGGTCTCAAGGGCACGGCGAGTGGGATGGAAAGGGGGAGACCTGGAAAAAGTACAACAACCCCAAAAGGGAAGATTCCTATTCTTTTAATCACGCCAATGGGACCGGCCCCTTTCAATTGGAGAGTTGGGATCGTTCGGCCAAACAATTGGTTCTGAAAAGAAACGAGCGCTATTGGCGTCGGCCGGCGAAGCTGGGGCGGGTGATTTTGAAGACGATAGATGAGTTCTCCACCCGCCGCCTCATGCTGGAGGCGGGGGATGCCGATCTCATCGATCTTCCCATTCCCTTTATGGAGCTGGTGCGCGCCATGCCGGGGGTCTCCGTCCGCAAGGGGCGGCGCCTGCAGACCGATCCGGTGCTCTTTTTCACCTTTCAGATCAATCCGGAGGCCAATCCGGATATTGGAAGCGGGAGGTTGGATGGGCGGGGCATCCCCCCGGATTTTTTTCAGGATGAGGATGTCCGGAAGGGCTTTGCCTACTCCTTTGATTATGAGGGATTTCTCGCGGAGGTGTTTCAGAAGATGGCGGAGCGCGCCGTGGGCCCCATCCCACCGGGGCTTTTGGAGTCCGGCTCCGACCTGCCGTTTTACCGTTTGGATCTTGATGCGGCGAGGCGGCATTTTCGCAAGGCCTGGGGAGGGAGGGTCTGGAAAAAGGGTTTTGAGTTCACCATGACCTACAACACCGGAAGCGAGTTGAGGGAGGTGGCCTGCCAGATTCTTCAACGCAAGGTTCAGTCGCTCAATCCCAAGTTCAAGCTTCATCTGCGCGGGGTGGAGTGGGCGGTCTTTCTGGATAAAACCCAATCCCATCGGATGCCGATCTTCGGCCGGGGATGGATGGCGGATTACCCGGATCCGCATAATTTCGCCTTTCCCTTTCTTCACAGCCAGGGGCGTTATCCTATCGCTCAGGGATATCGCAATCCGGAGCTGGACCTTTGGGTGGAGGAGGCGGTGGAGGAAAAAGATCCCCAAAGGCGCGGGGAGCTTTACCGGCGCATTCAGGCATCGGCCTACCGAGAGGCGTTGCAGATTTATACCGTCCATCCTCAGGGGGTGCGCGCCATGAGGGATTGGGTTCAGGGCTATTTTGACAACCCGATCTTTCTGGGCGTCTACTTCTACCCGCTTTCCAAAAGAGAGTAGACTCCCCTCGGGAGTTTTTCTGAAGGCCTCCAAAAAGTTTTCCAAAGATTTTTTTCAAAATTTTTTTCTGCTGTGCTAAAATATCTCCATAGCGATGGCTTCTACGGAAAATCTGAGCATTGAGCTGCGCGACATCGTCAAGCGCTTCGGTTCCGCTCCGGCGGTTTCTTCGGTGAGCCTTGGGATTTTCCGGGGGGAATTTTTTTCTCTCTTGGGTCCCAGCGGCTGCGGCAAGACGACGCTTTTAAGGCTCATCGCCGGATTTGAGTATCCCGACGGGGGGGAGATCTGGATTCAAGGAAGAAACGTCGCCAATGTGGCGCCCAATGAGCGGCCCGTCAACATGGTGTTCCAACACTATGCCCTTTTCCCGCATCTCAATGTCTATGACAACGTGGCCTTTGGGCTTCGGATGCGCCGTTTCGGAAAGGCTCAGGTGGATTGCGGGGTGCGGGAGGCTTTGTCGGCAGTGGAGCTGGAGGGTTTTGAGAAGAGATTTCCCCATCAGCTCTCCGGCGGGCAGCAGCAGCGGGTGGCCCTGGCCCGCGCGTTGGCCAATCGTCCGGAGGTGCTGCTCTTGGATGAGCCGCTGGCGGCTTTGGACGAGCGGCTCAGAAAGAGCATGCGCCAGGAGCTGAAGGCTTTGCAGCACCGGGTTGGAATCACCTTTCTCTATGTCACCCACGATCAGGAGGAGGCCTTGACCCTTGCGGACCGCCTCGCGGTTATGGAGGGGGGAAGGATCGTTCAGCTGGGAACTCCCCAGGAAATTTATGAGTTTCCTCAATCCTCCTTTGTGGCGGATTTTGTGGGAATCTCCAATCTCTTGCCGGGCAGGGTGGCGGAGGTGGAGCAGCTTTTGGTCTCTGACAACGGGAGTCAGGGCGCCAGGCGGCGGGCCTGGATCGAGGTGCCGGATGTGGGTCGCGTGGTGGCCTATATTGAGAATGGCATGGATTTGGGGGGCGAGGTCGTCTTGGCGCTTCGCCCGGAGAGGATACATCTGTCTACTTCCCAGGTGGAGGATTTGGAAAACCGGATGTCCGGTAAAATTGAACGGACCGTTTTTCTGGGAAGCGATGTCCATTATCACGTCCGGCTCAGCAACGGCAAGACGTTGCTGGCTCGGTCCATCTATTCTCCTTTAAGACGGACCCGAAAGGAGGGGGATCGGGTCTATTTGCAATGGCGCGCGGAAGATGTCTCCGTGTTAAGCGCCTGATCAGGGTGTCACCCTATAAAATTCCCACCAAACTCAAGTTTTTTCTCCCCGCGATTTCGTGGCTATTTTTGTTTTTTCTGCTGCCGCTCCTTTTAATCGTCGTAGTCAGCTTTGCCTCTCGAGGGGATTACGGGGGCCTCGAGTGGCGGTTGGGCCTTCAGAATTACCTCCGCCTTTTTGATCCCCTCTACCTGCCTGTTTTTTGGAGATCTTTGTGCCTGGCCCTTTCTTCCACTTTTGTTTGCATCGCTTTGGCCTATCCCATCAGCATTTGGATGGCCAGGGTTTCCAAGAGATGGCAGGGGGTGTTGCTGCTTTTGGTCTTGATTCCTTTTTGGACCAACGTGCTGATTCGCCTCTATGCGTGGATGTTTATTTTGGGGCGCTCCGGGCTCTTCAATTCGCTGGGGCAGTCTTTGGGTCTTTGGGGAGAGCCCCTGGAGATCCTATTTACTCAGAAGGCCATTTTTATCGGATTGGTATATTCGGAGCTGCCTTTTATGGTGCTTCCGCTGTATGCGACCCTGGAGAAGATTGATTGGAACTTGGTGGAGGCGGCTCGCGATCTCTATGCCGGCTCCGCGCAGGTTTTTTGGAAGGTGATTCTTCCCTTGAGCCGTCCGGGACTGGTGGCGGGGAGCATTCTGGTATTTGTCTCTATTTTAGGCGATTTTGTGACCCCGGACCTTCTGGGGGGGGCGAAGAACATGATGGTCGGCAATTTGGTTCAACAGCAGTATCTCGTGGTTCGGGACTGGCCCTTCGGCTCCGCGTTGTCCTTGGCCCTGATGGTCTTGATCACGGTGGGGATCCATTTCTATTTGAGACAGGAGCGGACGGCCAATGTCTCCTAGCGCTCTGCGCAGCTCCCAGAAGTCAAGTTGGGGACGGCGCGCCGTGGGTTTTCGATGGTTGTCGGGGATCAGCTTGGGGACCCTGTTGTTTCTCTATCTCCCCATTTTGATTCTGATGCTGTTTTCCTTTAATCAGTCCCCTTACACCGCCCAGTGGCAGGGCTTTACCTGGAAGTGGTACGCCCTGCTCTTTAAGAATGACAATATCCTGCGAGCGACATCTCACAGCTTGTGGGTGGCGTTGGTTGCTTGCGTGCTCTCCACCGCCTTGGGAACGTCGGGCGCAGTGGCCCAGGGCAGGTTTTCCTGGAAGGGAGCGGGATGGTGGGAGGGATTTTTTTTCCTGCCCCTGGTCATCCCGGAGCTCATGATGGCTGTAGGGTTTCTTCTTTTTTTCGGTTTGCTTCGGTGGGATCTCAGCCTGTGGACTTTGATGGTGGCTCACACCACCTTCAACATCCCTCTGGTATGGCTCATTGTGAGGGCGCGGCTGAAAAAACTGGATCCCAGGCTGGAGGACGCGGCGGTGGATCTGGGCGCCACACGCTGGATGGCTTTTCGAAAAATTACCCTTCCCCTCTTAAGCCCGGCCATTTTTGGGGGGGCGTTGATGGCCTTTGCCATTTCCTTGGATGATTTTATCATCAGTTTTTTTGTCTCGGGACCTCATTCCACGACCCTGCCGGTGCATATTTATTCGATGCTTAAATTTTCCATCAGCCCGCAGATCCACGCATTGTCCACCCTGCTTTTTTTGGTCTCAATGATTCTGGTGGTGATGGCCTGGGTGTTTCAGGGAAGAAGTCATGCTTAGGGTCCGTGAAGAAATTACTGGCACATTTGGAGGCCTAGATTTGAGACGGATGCAAGGCGCGACGACGAAGCGTACCCGAAGGTACGTTGAGGAGGAGCAACGACGCAGCCGGCCGAAGATGGGCCTCCCCGAAGGGCCAAGGCACTTTGGGGCTGCGACTGCGTTGTTCGTCGCTCACATAGCCTCCAGCTATGCCACGCTCCTCACGCCTTGTCTCGCTCCCAAATTGACTTG
>JACQJP010000045.1 GCA_016204975.1 Elusimicrobiota bacterium | reverse complement strand
GTCGCCATCACTACCCCCACGGCGGGAGCCACCCTTTCCGGGCTCATCCAGATCACGGGCACGGTGGCCGACGCGGACGGCGATCTGGCGAGCGTTGAGGTTTCTACAAACGGCGGAAATTCCTTCGCCCCCGCCGTTTGGGGAGTCGGAGCTGGAAACCTCCTCGCCTGGGCCTATCCCTCCTTCAGCGCCTCCTTAGATACCACCCAGGTTCCCAACGGAACCTACACCCTGATGGCCCGCGCCAAGGATGCGGCCGGCAACGTGGGCGGACCCGTCTTGATTTCAGTCACGGTTCAAAACCAAACCGTTTCCGGAAGCCGGACTTTCTGGATGGGCACCACTCCCTTCACTTTCCAGCCCGGGACTTTCATCGAGGCGAGGTTCGAGAACCCCTCCGACAAAGACCTTCTTTCCCTTCATGCCGACGATTTTTGGGGAGTTCCCTGGGACAGTTTTCTCAACGACACTCCTCTTCCCACCCCCTGGGCCAGCCGGTGGCAGGCTGTCGCCAGCTCCGCCACAGCCTCAGGAAAGACCCTGTATCTGGCCCTCTCCCCGCTCAGCGATAGAAAAACCCTGACCCGCAGGGTGAATCCCGACGGCAGCACCACAGACAACTGGGCCCCGGCGGACTCCGAAGGTTGCTACCTATTCTCCAGCGATCCCAACGCCGCCAACTACAAGGCCGCTTACATCCGCTACGTCCAGTACCTAGTGGACTTGGTTCATCCGCGCTTCCTCAGCCCGGCCTTGGAGCTGAGCCTGCAGTTTGCCAAGTGCCCCGCCCAGAAACAGGCCTTCATGCAGTGGTACGCGGACGTGCACAACGCCCTGAAGGCGGCCAACCCCAATCTGATTATCTTCCCCACTTTTCAGATGGAGTTTATGTACGGCGTGGTGGACCCTGCCGCTGCCTGCTCCGCCGGCACTAGCTACGCGGACTGCTTCCGGCAAAGGCTCCAGGAAGCCCTGGGCGTTCCTTCCGACCGGATCGCCTTCTCCATGTATCCCCACCTTTGGGGAAATCTGGGACCATCCATCGCCGACTTGGATCCTTTCAGTACCGTCCAATCCCTGACCTCCAAAACCATCTGGATCGGCGAAACCGGTTGGAACACGGTGCGGATACTCAGCCAATACGCCCCAACCTGTGGGACGGACTGGATACCGGCTTCCGTCGCCAACGAGGCCAAGCAGAATGAGTACATGAGCTGGCTTTTAGGCCAAGCCCAGTCCCGCCAATTTGAGGCCGTGGTGTGGTGGCTGAACCGCGATACCCTGGATGCCGCCACCGCCGCCACCTGTCCCTGCTCCGGCGATAGCGCCACCTGCACGTTCACTGCCGATTTTTACACGCTGGGAGGCAATCTGGGAGAGCTGGTGCTGCGTATGTTCGGCAACATGGCCCTGAGGACTTATGACGGCTCGCCTCGCCCGGCCCACGCCACCTGGACCTCCTATATGAATTTGACGTTCACCGGCGACACAGGAGGAGGGGGAGACATTGTTGTCACCACAAGCACCAGCGTTGTGGTGGGAACCTCCGGAGGAGTCTTGGGAGATCTCCAGACCCATGGGGCCTCCGTCGTCATTTCGGAGGGGACCCTTTCTCAATCGTTGACCATCTCGATCGCTCCGGCCACCCCAGACGGCACCCAGAGCCAGGCGATGCAGAGTCAGGGCTTCACTTCGGCGAGCCCTACGGTAAATCTATATGCCGTAGGTTTTGAAAGCGGCTACCATTTTTCCCGGAACGTGACGGTGACCTTACGCTACGATCCGAATGTCGTCCAGAACACCAGTGCCTTGACCATCGCCTGGTGGGATACCGGCCAAGGTCAGTGGCAACCGATTGCTCCTGGAAACTGCCGGGTGGATCCGGGCAGCTCTACCATTGCCTGCACCGTGGATCATTTTACGACCTTCGGGGTTTTTGAGGTCGCCGTTCCTGCCGCGGCCTCTCTGGAATTCGGAGAGGTCTTTGTCTATCCCAATCCCGCGGCGCATCCCCAACAACCCACCCTCCACATTGAGGTGGGAACGGTAGAGGAAGTCGAGATACAAATTTATGATCTGGCAGGGACGGCCGTTGACCGAATTGAGCTAAGAGGAGGCCCCCGGGTGGGCATCAACGGAAAACTGGCCTATGAACATGTGTGGGATACGCAAAATGTTGCGGCGGGCGGCTATGCCGCTTTGATCCGGGCTTCTTCCGGGGGAAGCAGCATCCGAAGGACCGTTAAGTTTGCCGTGGTGAAGTAGGGGGAGTGCGCCCGACAGGAATCGAACCTGTACTTACAGCTCCGGAGGCTGTCGTGATGTCCGTTTCACTACGGGCGCCTATGGCGCGAATTTTCTAATCGTTTCCTCGACCATTTGTTGCCAATCGGCGGGTTGATTTCCTCCCCCCTGGGCGAAATCGGAGCGCCCCCCGGCCTTTCCTAAGATTTTCGAGGCCAGTTCTTTGGCGATTTGGGCGGCGTCCCAGTTTTTCAAGGAGCTTCCTATGGCGACCGCGAAGGACATTTTATCATCTTTGCCGGAGGCTAAAACGATGAGGGCGGAAGGGTTTTGATTTTTCAATTGATCGCACAAGCTGCGCAGCTGTTTTAAGTCGGCGTCCTCCAGATTTTGACAGAGGATCTGTATGCCCGGAGCGATTTCCCTGAGGACCTGCTCTCCGGACACCCTTTCGGCGAGTTGTTTGTGGCGCAGGTTTCCCAGGGTTTGCCGCAGGAGCTTTTCCTGATCCCGCAATTGCGAGGCATATTTTTCCCAACCGGCATGCCTGGGAAGGAGTGAGTCCAGGGTGATTCCCCCCCCCTCGCCCGGAGAGGTCCGGTGTGCCGTCGGGGGGGAGGGGACAGCCGGAGGGGCGCTTCCCCCCAAGCTTTGAATCTCTTCCCTCTGGAGTTTGATTTTTTCCAGAACCCGCCCACAGCTTTCCTGCAATTTCTGGATTTCGCTTTGGTAATGCTTTGGGACCGCTTCTGCCGCCACCGCTTCCATGCGACGGATGCCCGCGGAGATGGAGGAGTCTTTGAGGATTTTAAAGTACCGGATCTCCCCGGTATGGTTCACATGGGTTCCGCCGCAAAGTTCCAGGGAATCGCGTCGATGGGGCGCATTCCACCCTCCTTCGTTGATCAGGACGAAGCGCGGCTTTTCTCCATACTCTTCCCCCAGCAGGATGGCCGCCCCCCATTCCTTGGCTTTGGAGGCCGGCCACTCTTTTTTGTGGACCTCACAATCTTTCCGGATGACTTCGTTGACCCAATCCTCAATTTTTTGAATCTGCTCCGGACTCAGGGCCTTGGGCCAGGTGAAATCGAAGCGCAGCCGGTCGGGCGCCACCAGGGAGCCCGCCTGGCGCACTTGCGACCCCAGAATATGCCTGAGGCCCTCGTTTAAAAGGTGGGTGGCTGTGTGGTGGCACATGGTGGGAATGCGGTGGGTTGGTTCCACCGTGGCTAGGACCGCCTGGCTACGACTGAGGCGGTCCAGGGCCCGAATCCGGTGGAGGTGGCAGCGGGGCGTGGGTCGCCGGGTATCCAGGACCTGGGCGATTTTTTTCCGGCTTTGGGGCTCCAGCAACCAGCCTCGGTCCCCGACCTGGCCGCCTCCCTCTGCGTAGAAGGGGGTGGAATCTAAAAGAATCTCTCCTTCTTGGTCGGCCGCAAGCTCGGGAACGGGTCGGGCTTCGATATCCAGAATTTCCTGAACGACGGCTGTGGCCTCCAACTGTTCGTAACCCACAAAGCGGGTCCGGGCGCCGGCGAGGGAGGCGTAGCGTTGGACCTCTTTGGCGCCGCTGCCTTTCCATCCGGATCGTGCGGTTTCCTGGGCTTTGTTTTTTGCGCGTTCATAGGCCGGAAGGTCAACGGCTTTGCCTGCGGAGGCGGCCGCTTCCAGGGTGAGCTCCAGGGGATATCCATAGGTGTCATAGAGTTTGAAGGCCTCTTCTCCGGACAGGGTGGGACCGGGACCGGAGAGCATGTCCTGAAGCAAGGCTTCACCGGATTCCAGGGTTTCCAAAAATCTTTCTTCCTCCGTTCGCAGCACGTCGGCTATCTCTTTGTGCCGGGACCGGAGTTCCGGGTAGGTTTCTCCAAAGACGCCGGCGATGGAGGGAAGGAGTTGATAGACGAAGGGTTCCGAGCATCCCAGGACTTTTCCGAATCGCAGGGCTCGCCGGATCAGGCGTCTGAGAACGTATCCCCGGCTTTCGTTGGAGGGAAAAAGTCCCTCCAGGAGCAGGAAGGAGGAGGCCCGGGCATGGTCTGCGAGGATGCGCAAGGCCCAGGTGGATGGATCGTCTTTTTTCCACCGGATTTTCAGGATTTCGGAGGCCTTTTGGAGGATGGGAAAAAGGAGATCTGTTTCAAAAACCTCCGTTTTTCCTTGCAGGACCAGGGCCAGCCGTTCCAGGCCCAGACCGGTGTCGATGTTTTTGCGGGGAAGCGGCCTAAGGCTGGCATCCTCTTGGCGGTCAAACTGGGTAAATACCAGGTTCCAGAGCTCGAGGTAGCTGTCATAGCCTTTGCCTTCTCCAGTGGGATCGTAAAGGATTTCGGAACAGGGGCCGCAGGGGCCTGTCGCGCCCATGTTCCAGAAGTTGGTATCCGTTCCCTTTCTGAGAATTCTGGACGCCGGGACCAATTTTTCCCAAAGTTTTTCGGACTCCCCGTCTTCCCGGAAGATAGAGATATGGAGTTTTTCTTTTGGAATCTTCAGCTCTTGGGTTAAGAAATGCCAAGCCCGCTCGATGGCCTCCTCCTTAAAGTAGTCTCCGAAAGAGAAATTGCCCAGCATCTCGAAGAAGGTCAGGTGTCTGGGTGTATGGCCCACTTCCTCAATGTCGGTGGTCCGAAGGCACTTTTGGCATGAGGCGGCGCGCTTTAAATCTTTTTTGAGGCCCAGAAAGTAGGGCTTGAAAGGAACCATCCCCGCGGAGTTAAAAAGGAGCGTGGGATCCTCGGGAGGAATGAGGGGGGCGGAAGGACAGAGGGTATGCTGGAAGGATCGGAAATAGTTTAAAAAAGAGGTACGGAGTTCTTTGCCTGTCAAGATTTTTCCCTCTCAGGGCCTCAGACGTTTTCTGTCCTAGGATACCAGAATTTTTGGGAGCTGACTAGGGTGGGAAAGGGTGGGCTCAGGGATTATGTGAGGAAAGGGCGCGGAGGTAGATTCCTTCCGCCTGCCGGGCGTAGGCTTCGGATTCCTCGGGCTCGGAGCAGCCCTGGGCGGGGTCGAAGCGGCAGCGTCCGTGCGCGAGTTCATGGACAAAGACCGCCGCGATCTCTTCCAGGGTGGCCTTCCCTTGCCGAAAGGCCCCATAGAGAACCTGGTTCAGCCTTAGGTGTTCCGTTCCGGTTTGCCCTTCGTAGAAGTCGAATTGGCCGTAGCGGCCGGCGGGAAGAGGGACTGCGAGCTGAATGTGGGAGGGACCTAACTTTACAAGCTCTTCCAGCACCGGGGCCAGGCGGTTTTCCCAGAGGGATTGCCCCTCGGGGTCCTGGGAGAGGACCCATCGGCCTGCGTGGGCGATGTTTTGATAGTCGGAGGGCTGGGTATTTGGAACGGCGTTGCGGGAGAATGCCGCCAGCGCTTCCATGGAAACAGAGTTGTCCACCCCGGAGGGACGGGGCAGGTCCGAGAAGGTTTGCTGGGCGACGTCGTGGAGGGTTTCCTCCGGAATGTGGCCCAGCTCGTGCAACTGGAGGAAGTGTCTGGTGGTTTCGGCGGAGTATTCTGCGGGTCCCAGTAAGTCCGAATAGATGGTATAGGAGCCGGCAAAGAGGGCGGACGGGAGGGCAATTCCCACCAGAAACGCTAAAATCACCCGGAGATTCACGGTTCACCCTCCCATAGGGGTATCGCCATTTCCTCGGTCATAAACCTATTGTAAGGAGTTTTTTAGGACGGGACATGGGCCGAAGGTCCTAGGAGAGGGTAGAAATAGGTCCTAGGCCCATCTAGGTCTTTGGACCTAGGAGTTCTTCCAGCGATTTGCGGAATGTCGGAACATCCACCGCCGGATAGCGGTAGAGTTGGGGCTCCATCTCTTCGTAGTAGGTCCGCAGTCGCCCCGGATCAATCAATTGGCGTTTGAGCATGGCCTGTACATCTACCAGGTCCTGTTGGTGGCTGCGTTCCAACTTGGCCAAGGCTTGGGAGTAAAGATCGTAATGAAAGAATGAAAGACGCTCCTCCTGGGCAATGAACGGGCTGCGGCTCTCCCATCCGGCCAGCGGAGGAACGAACTGGTCCGGAGCGGCGAACTCTACGTTGATCTGCAGGGATTCTTTCAGAGCCGGGATAGTACGCAGGAGCGATTCTCTTTCGGGTACGATTTTGAGATCCACGTCAATCGTGGTGGACCTCCAGCCGATCAAGACGGCGGTGGCGCCTCCCGTCAAGTAGATCTTGGTTGGTTCGGCGCCGCATCGGCCCAGGGCGCGCATAAACTCGCGAATGCGCGTGGCATCGGCTACTTCTCGCATTTTATGGAATGTTCGAAGCTGACCAACCTGCCCAGGAGAGCGTTGTAGCGGGAGTGGGCGGCGTCAGGGTTTTGCTTCTTGAGGAGTGCGTAAAGCTCCAGTTCGGGTTGGGAGATCGTATGGGCAACCGAGATGCCTTTGCGTTTGAGTTTCGGGGCTCCAATCGAGACTAAGAGGGAGGGCACGGTTTTCAGCCCCTGAACCAGGTCCTTCAAACCTTGAGCGATCCAGTCGCCTGCCGGAAGGTCCTGCCAGTTTTTTTCATCCATTTCTTGAAGTATAACAGAATTTCCCCGTAAAATCATCTTGCGGGAATCCCCGGTCCTATTCTAGAACGTTGGTGCCCTCTGGGCGCCCGGCTGGTACCCGACCCCCGGCCAGAGGCCAGGGGCGTAGGAAGCCCCAGTGGGGCGTGACGAGCTCTGCGTAGGGTGCTAGACCGAGCTTTGCGGAAAGTGGTACATTTTATCTCGCGTGACTCGGTAAATATGTCTTTTTTTACCTTTTTGGCCAGGCGTTTTGTGGCCGGGAAGACCTGCCAGGAGGCGGTGAAGGTCTGTCGGAGACTCAATGGGGAAGGAATCGCCGCCACCCTGGATTTTTTGGGGGAGGAGGTTCGGGAAAGGCGTCAGGCCACGCAGGCGACACAGGAGTATAAACGGCTGCTGCATAAGATCGCGGAGGCGGAGGTGGATGCCAATATCTCACTGAAGCTCACCCAGTTGGGTTTATCCGTTGAGGAGGATTTTTGCCGGCAGAATCTGGAGGAAATCGTCAGAGAAGCCCAAGCCACCGACAACTTCGTACGCATCGACATGGAGGGCTCCGCCTACACCCAGAAGACTCTGGATATTTTTTATCGCTTGTTTGAGCGCTACAAGAACGTAGGGGCGGTAATCCAAGCCTATCTCCATCGCAGCCAGGAGGATATCGAGAGGCTCAACCGGCTGGGGGCCCGGGTCCGCTTGTGCAAGGGGGCTTACCGGGAATCTCCGGAGATTGCCTGCCAGAGCCGGGAGGAGGTGAGCCGGAATTTCGATCTATTAGCTCGGAGGCTCCTGGAGCAGGGCAACCAGTCGGCCCTGGCCACCCACGATGAGGAGCGCATCTGGAACGCAATTGACTTTGCTCGGCAGCGCTCCATTGCCAAGGCGTCTTTTGAGTTGCAGATGCTCTATGGCCTTAGGGTGAGTTTGGGAAAGGAGTTGGTGCGGCGGGGATACCGCTTCCGGATGTATGTCCCTTATGGGACGCACTGGTTTTCCTATTTTTACCGCCGCCTCCGAGAGCGGAAAGAGAACGTCGCTTTTGTTTTCAGGAGTTTACTGAGAGAATAAAATCGGTGATTGCAGATCGCGAATTGCTGGTTGCGGATGGTGATGTGGTCTATCTGTAAGGTCAAAAGAGGTCCGGGGGCCGAGTGGCGTCCGGTGCCGGTCCCGCGCATCCAGAGAGATGAGATCTTGATCCGCGTGGAGCGGGCCTCCATCTGCGGTTCGGATCTGGCCATCTACGGCTGGCGAAGCTGGGCTCCCGGAAGGCTGCGGTTGCCCTTGATTTTTGGGCACGAGGTGTGCGGAACGGTGGTGGAGGCGGGCTCCGCCACGCGGGGGCTTTCGCCGGGCGATTTTGTTTCGGCGGAGTCCCATATCTACTGCGGGCTCTGCTACCAGTGCCAAAACGGCATGCGGCATGTCTGCCGCAACCTCAAAATCCTGGGGGTGGATGTCCCCGGAGGTTTTGCGGAGTTTACGGCCATTCCAGCGCGTTGCGCCTGGAAGCACGCCCATCCCCGCCATCGGGAGTTGGGTTCTTTGTGGGAGCCTTTCGGAAATGCGGTCTACGCCACCTTAGCCGAGGAGGTGGGCGGCAAGAGGGTGGCGGTTTTTGGATTGGGGCCTCAAGGGCTTTTTGCGGTAGGGGTGGCTCGGGCCTCGGGGGCGGAAAGGGTGATCGGGGTGGAGTCGGTTCCCTTTCGCAAAAGGCTGGCCAAAAGGATGGGGGCGGATCTGGTATTGGATCCCCGGCAGGAAAATCTCGTGCAGGGGGTTCGTCAGGCCTGCGGCGGGGATGGGGCGGATGCGGTTTTGGAGATGTCCGGAAACCCGCGGGCGATTGAGGCGGGACTCAAATCCGTTCGCAGCGGCGGGCGTTTTACCGCTTTTGGGATTCCTGAGGATCGGGTCCGCCTGGATTACGCGGAGGATATTGTGTTTAAGGGAATCCGGATCTATGGCATTGCGGGACGGGAGATTTTCAATACCTGGTACCGGGTGGAGAGCTTGCTCAAGCGTGTGGACATCCGGCCGGTCATCACCCATCAGTTTCGCATGAAGGACTTCCGGAAGGCCTTCGCGGTTTTGTCCTCAAAAGAAAAGAGATGCGGCAAGGTGATGCTCGTTCCTTGAGGGAGGCGGGTATGCGGGGAGCCCAGAGGGATGCGCTTGGATTTTTGCAGGAGGAGATCCAGACGCTGAAGGATCAGGGAAGGTATTCCAGGCTTCGGATTTTAGAGACGGCTCAGGAGGCGGTGGCCGTGGTGGACGGCAAGCGCGTCGTCAACCTGACCTCCAACAATTATCTGGGTTTGACCACCCATCCCAAGCTCAAGGGAGCCGCTCGGGAAGCGATCGATCGCTACGGGGTAGGTTCGGCGGCGGTGCGCACCATCATCGGGACCATGACCTTGCATGAAGAGTTGGAGAGGCGTCTGGCGCGCTTTAAAGGGACGGAGTCCGCCCTGGTCTTCCAATCCGGGTTTACAACCAATGTGGCGGTTTGTCAATCCTTGATGACCAGCGAGGAGGACCTTTTGATTTCGGATGAGCTCAACCACGCCTCCATCGTTGACGGAGCCCGATTGGCGAAGTCTTCCCGAAAGGTGTACCCGCACAAGGATATGAAAGCCTTGCGCTCTATTTTGGAGTCTCCCCAGGCGCGGGGGGCCCGCAGGAGGCTTTTGGTCACCGATGGGGTCTTCAGCATGGATGGGGATATAGCGCCCCTGCCGGAGATTGTGGAGCTGGCGGAGAAATACGAGGCGATCGTCATGGTGGATGACGCCCATGCCAGCGGAGTCTTGGGGGAAAACGGGAGGGGGACGGTGGATCACTTTCGGCTTTCGGGACGGGTACCCATTCAGATCGGGACCCTTTCCAAGGCCATCGCTTCCCTCGGAGGCTATGTGGCTTCCCGGAGGGTGCTGCGGGAGTATCTGGAGCACTGGGCCCGGCCCTTTCTTTTTTCCAGCTCCCACCCGCCTTCGGTGGCCGCCGCCTGCATCGCGGCCATCGAGATTTTGGAGACGGAGCCGGAGCTTTTAGAGAGGCTATGGGAGAATACCCGCTTTTTCAAGGAGGAGCTTCGGAAGATGGGGTGGGATACCGGGGAGAGCGCTACCCCGATCACCCCGGTGATCGTAAAGGACACCGATGTGGCCAGGCGCTTAAGCGAGATGCTTTTTGAGGAGGGGGTTTTTGCCTTATGGATCGGCTATCCGACCGTGGCCAAGGGCAAGGAGAGGCTCCGCACCATCGTCACCGCGGCGCATACTATGGAGGATTTAAGGTTTGCTTTGGAGAAGTTAAAGAAGGCTGGAAGGGCCTTGGGTTTAATTGCCTAGATATTCCTGGAATGCCCGAAGGGTTGGCGAGGTAAGGTTGTGGGAGGGGGCCGGCGTGCCGGCGGGAGGTTCTTTTTTTCTTTCCAGGTGGCGTTGCAGGAGCGGAAAGATCCCGCAGTGGGAGGGGTGGTTGAAGGGGCAAAATTTCCGGACCGGAAAATTTTCCTCGCTGTAGAGTCCCGTCGGCCTCAGCTCGTATCCCATCGCACTCAAATCCCCGAAACCGAAGCGGACCGATTGCTCTAAAATTTTCGAAGAGGGGAGTCCCGGCGTGGGAAGCTCTATGCTGAAGCCTTCTGAGGCGCGTTGGATCTCAGAAATTTCCAGGTAGCTTTCCTCCGGATTATAGGAGAGGTGCACCGCGATCAGATAATAATTATTTGTGGTTCCGGCTCGGACGGCGTAGAGGTGAGGGAAGCGAAAAAGGTTATACAGGATGAGGAGGCCGTTGCATTGGGCGGGGTCTTGTGGACAGATCTCCTTGGCCTGTTCCCACGCGAAGGGGTAGAAGGCGGTGCGGTGGGCAAGCTGAAGGTCGGGATCTCTTTCCATTTCCTGAAGGCCTTCCGCCTCCAGGCGCAGGCCGTAGAATCCTCCCGCGGCGCGCTGTCCCAGCTCTCCGCAGGGAGGGGCGTAGAATCCTCCGGCAGAGCCGGAGTCGGGGCGGGAGAGCCGGCAGTTGAGCCCTTCCAGGTCTCCGGGTCGGAAAATATATTCTTTTGGCGGGTGTTCAGGAACTCCCCCAAGAGCGGGGACGTATTTTCCCTCTGGAACTATCTGGAGCTTCCATCGAATCACTTTTTGGTTTTGTAAATCCCGGTAAACAAAAAGCCGAACGTCGTCCGGATCTTTTGTCGCGGCGCTTCGGATGCGAAGCTGATAGTTGCTCACCAGAGCAAGGGCAGGAGAGCTCTCTTGGGAGGAAGCTGGGGTTTGCCCTGCCCCCACGCCAGTGAAGGTTAATAGAAGGACCGTAAAAATACCCACGGCTTTATTTTAAGCCTTTACGATGAGATCGGCATGGGACGGAAGGCCCATAGAAAGGCAAATAAAAGGCCTAGAGGGGAATAGGACTTTGGACCTAGCACCCTTCGCAGAGCTTCGGGTACCCGCCGGGTGCCCAGCACTCTCCGCAGAGCTACGAGTATCAGGCGGGGAGCCAGAGGCTCCCAGCGTGCTGAGGGGCACTATCGTGCTAGTGTTTGAAGTGCCGCAGGCCGGTAAAGACCATGGCTAGGCCGAGCTGGTCGCAGGCCTCGATGGATTCACCGTCCCGGATGGATCCCCCGGGCTGGATGATTGCCGAAACCCCCGCCTTGGCGGCTTCCTCCACGCAGTCCTTGAAGGGAAAGAAGCCGTCGGAGGCCATCCCCAGGGGGCGTCCCGGTTCCAGGATGGGGTGGCGCTCGTTGATTTTTGCGACGGCGGATTTTAAGGCGTCGATCCGGGAGGTTTGGCCCGAGCCGATCCCCAGGGTCTGCCCGCCGCGGGCGATCACGATGGCGTTGGATTTTGCGTGCTTGACGATCCGCCAGGCGAATTTCAGCCCCAGCCAATCCAGCTCCGAAGGTTTTTTCTGGGTGACCACCCGCAATTCTTTGGGCAGGGTTGCCAGGTCCTTCTCCTGCACCAGGAAGCCCCCCGAGAGTGGGCGGCAGTCCAGTTCGTATGGCGAGACCAGCTGGGAGGGCAGGCTGACCAGGCGCAGGTCCTTTTTCATGCGCAGGATGTCCAAAGCCTTTTGGGAGAACTCCGGGGCCGCCACGCATTCGATAAAGCGCTGGATGATTTGCCCGGCGGTTTCCGGGTCCACCTCGCGGTTGAAGGCGATGACTCCCCCGAAGGCGCTTAAGGGATCGGCGGCGAAGGCAAGCTCCAAGGCGTCGCTCAATTTTTCGGCGAGGGCGGCTCCACAGGGGGTGGCGTGCTTGATGATGATGCAGGCCGGTTCGCTGAAATCGCTCACCGCATTCCAGGCCGCCTCGAGATCTAAGTAGTTATTGAAGGAGAGGGGCTTTCCATGTAGCACCGTCCCGGAGGCCAGCCCCCACGGGCGTCCGCCGGTCAGGCGGTAGAGGGCGGCTTTTTGCTGCGGGTTTTCCCCGTAACGAAGGTTCCTGTCCTTTTTCAGGCCCAGGGTGAGCTCATTGGGGAGTTGTTCCCACACATCTTTAAGGTAATGGGCGATGGAGGAGTCGTAATAGGCGGTGTGGTAATAAGCCTTGGCGGCCAGCATTCGGCGGGTCTTCAAGGAGAGATCCTCCGTGCCCTTCAGTTCCTCCGCGACCCAGCCATAGTCCTGCGCATCGCACAAGACGATGACGTGCTTGTAATTTTTGGCTGCGGCTCGGATCAAGGAGACCCCTCCGATGTCGATATACTCCAGCAGATCCTCCTCCGTCAGATCTCCCTCTTCCAAGGCCTGGGTGAAGGGATAGAGGTTGACGGCCACCAGATCAATGGATTCGATTTCGTGGGCCTTGAGGTCCCGGGAGTGCTCCGCGCGGTCTTTGATGGCCAGGATGCCTCCGAAGATTTTTGGGTGGAGGGTTTTGACCCGGCCCTCCAGGATTTCTGGAAATCCGGTCAGCTCCTCCACTTCTCGAATCTGGATTTCGGACTGTTTCAGGATTTTGGCGGTGCCCCCGGTGGAGATGATCTCCACCCCCAGGGCGCTTAAGGCATGGGCCAGCTCCGCAATTTTGGATTTATCGGCGGTAGTCAAGAGCGCGCGTTTAATGTGGGTCATGTGGCGGGATTCATTTTAACAATTCGAGGAATCCTTTTTCCGTAAGGTTTTTTACCCCCAGTTGCTTGGCCTTGTGGAACTTGCTCCCTGGATTTTTCCCGGTGACGACGAAATCCGTTTTTTGGGAAACTGAGGAGCTCGCCTCCCCTCCTCGCCGGCGCACCTCCTCCTGGGCCTGGCCACGGGTGAGGCTTTCCAGCTCACCGGTAAAGACGAATGTTTTCCCGGATAGGGAGGCCGAGGTTCCCGCAGCAGCCGCAGGCTGCTGCGGGGCTAGTCCCAGGGACTTGAGCTTCCATAACAGTTTTTCCACCTGAGGTTGGTCAAAAAAACCCCGGATGGACTGGGCCACGGTCTCGCCCACCTCCGGGACCCGGAGCATTTCCTTCCGGGAGGCCTTCTGGATTCGGTCCAGGGTCCCAAAGCGCTGCGCTAAAACGCGGGCCATCTTTTCCCCCACACGGCGGATTCCCAATCCGTAGAGGAGCTTAGAGAGCGGTCTTTTTTTGCTGTTTTCAATGGCGCCGAGGAGATTCTCCGCCTTTTTGTCCTTGAAGAGATCCAGGGCCAACAGGTCCTTTTTGGTCAAGAGGTAAATGTCGCCTAAGTCGCGGAGCTTTTTTTTCTCCAGGAGCTGGTCCGCAACCGCTTCTCCGAAGCCTTCGATATCCATCGCGTTCCGCGAAGCAAAATGGAGGATGAGGCCTTTGATCTGTGCGGGGCAGGAGGGGTTCAGACACCGGATGGCGACCTCCTCCGGAATCTCGGTTAGGCGGGCTGCGCAGATGGGGCAGGTGGAGGGTTTGGGGATGGCCTTTTCTTTTCCGGTGCGGGCCTCTTTTTGGACCCGCAGGACCTTGGGGATCACCTCCCCGGCTCTTTCGATGAGGACTGGGTCCCCAATTTTGACCTGCAGGCGTTCGATCTCATCGAAGTTGTGCAGGGAGGCGGAGCAGATCCTCACCCCCCCGCACACAACAGGCGCCAGCTGCGCCACCGGCGTGACCACGCCGGTGCGTCCCACCGAGAAGAGAACGTCGCGAACCCGGGTCATGGCCTGTTGGGAAGGGTACTTGAGGGCCATGGCCCAGCGGGGACTTTTGGCGGTGGTCCCCAAGACCTTCTGGTGTTCCAGAGAATTGATCTTGATCACCAGCCCGTCGGCCTCGTAGGGCAGGGTAGATAGCCTCTGCCGCCATTTCTCGTAATGCCTCAAAATTTCCGAAAGCTCCCGACAGAGGATTTCCACGGGGCTGGTGGCCAGCCCCATCTCGCGGCAAAGTTTGAGAAACTCTCGTTGCGTCCGGGGTTCGGAAAGTGGGGTGGATGTCCCATCGATTTTCCCAAGGGAGTGGGCCAGGAAGCGGAGCCTTCGCTGGGCGGTGATGCGGGGGTCCTTTTGCCGCAGGGAGCCTGCCGCGGCGTTACGGGGGTTGGCGAAGGTGGTCTCCCCCTTTTTAGCTTTGGCGGCATTGAGGCCCTTGAAGTCTTGCTTATTCATGTAGACCTCTCCTCGGATCTCCAGGAGCCTGGGAGGCTGCGGGGCCCTGAGCTTCAATGGGATGGAGGGGATGGTGCGGGCGTTGAGGGTGACGTTTTCCCCCTCCTCCCCGGTGCCTCGGGTGGCGGCTATCGCCAAGATTCCCCTTTCATAGACCAGCGTCAGGGAGAGTCCGTCGATTTTGGCGTCTATGAGGTACTCCGGATTCTGCGCTTTGCGCCCCAACCCTTTCTGAACGCGCTGCGTCCATTCCCGGATTTCCTCGGCGCCGGTGGCATTGTCCAGGGAGAGCATGGGAGGGTTGTGGCGGACCGGTTCAAATTCACCGGAGACCTGGCCCGCCACCCTTTGGGTGGGTGAGTCGGGGGCAATGAGGTGCGGCCAGCGTTTTTCGATTTGGATGAGTTGACGCAGGAGCCGGTCGTACTCCGCATCGGATAGGACCGGGGCATTGAGGACATAGTAGAGGTGGTCGTGGCGGCGGATCTCTTCGCGCAGTCTTTCGGCTTCCCTTTGCGCCTGCTGGAGGTTTACGGGGTTTTTGGGGGCGGGTCGCACGGTCGGTAGTCCTTTATTTTGTCCAGAAGCCCGTTGATGAAGCGGCTGGAATCCTGCGAGGAATACTTCTTGGCGATTTCCAGAGCTTCATCGATGGCCACGTTCACCGGCGTCTGAAGCTGGTGCAGGAGTTCGAAGGAGGCCAGGCGCAGGATGTTGCGGTCTACCATGGCGATGCGGTGGAACTCCCAGTTTTCGGAGTGCTTGCGGATGATGGAATCGATGGTGGAACGGTTTTGTCGGACGCCCTCCAGCAGTTCTTTGGCAAAGGCCTTGCCCGTCTCATCTAAATCGACGGAATTTTCCAAGACGGCCCGCAGACAGGCCTCCAGCGAGATTTTGGAGCAGTCCATGAGGTAGAGCATTTGGAGGGCCGATTCGCGGGCCAGGCGCCGCCTCATCCGGCCGCCTCTGTGGGGCCCAGGCGTTCCAGCAGCCGCAAAGCCACCTCGGCGGCTTCCCTTCCGCGGTCTAGTTTTCCACGCGTTCTCTGCCAAGCCTGTCTTGCGGTATTGACGGTTAGGACTCCGAAAATGCAAGGCACCCCGGTATCTTGAGCCACCCGGGTGAGACCCAGGGCGCAGGCCTGGGCGATGTAGGTATTTTGAGGCGTTTCTCCGCGCAGGATCGCGCCCAGGCAGATCACCGCTTTGAATTTTCGGCTTAAGGCCAGGCGCTTGGCGGCCCAGGGAATCTCAAAGGCTCCCGGAACGCGAAGGATGAGGAGCCGGCTTTTTGGAAAGCGGTGTTTGAAGAGGGTGTGGAGGCAGCTTTTTAAGAGGCGTTCCGTGATCCGGGAGTTGAACTCCGAGACCACGACGGCGATTTTGGATGCCCGCATGAGTCGGAGAGGAGACTTAAGCCCTGGAGAAAAACTGGAACAGATGGCCCAGCTTGTCTTTTTTGGTGCGGAAATACTTTTCATTGTGAGGGTTGGGGGGAATTTCCAGGGGGACGCGCCGGAGAACCCGAAGACCGTATCCCTTCAGACCTACGATCTTTCTGGGGTTGTTGGTCAGAAGCTTCAGGGTGGAAAGCCCCAGGTCCGAAAGAATCTGCGCCCCGATGCCGTATTCCCGAAGGTCCGCCTGGAAACCCAGCGCCTCGTTGGCCTGGACGGTATCCAGTCCCGTATCCTGCAGGGCGTAGGATTTGATTTTATTGATTAGACCGATGCCCCGCCCTTCTTGGTTGAGGTACAGGAGCACCCCCTCCTTTTCTTTGGCGATCCTTTCCAAGGCTTTCGCCAGTTGCCCTCCGCAATCGCAGCGCAGGGAGAATAAGGTGTCGCCGGTGATGCAGGAGGAGTGCACGCGTACCAACACCCCTTTCTTTCCGGAGACCTCCCCCCTCACGATGGCCAGATGCTGTTTGCCGGTCAAAATCTCCTGGTAGAGGCGGAGGCTGAACTCCCCAAATCGAGTCGGCAGCTTGGCGTCGGCCAGCTTTTTCACCAGTTGCTCCGTTTGGCGCCGGTACCGGATGAGGTCCGAGATGGTGATGATTTTTAGGCGGTGCCTTTTGGCCAGAGGAAATAACTGCGGGAGCCTGGCCATGCTGCCGTCTTCCTTCAGAATCTCGCAGATGACCCCTGCGGGGTAGAGCCCGGCCAGCTTGGCTAGGTCCACCGCGGCCTCGGTGTGGCCGGCGCGCACCAGAACCCCCCCCTCGCTGGCCCGCAGGGGGAACAGATGCCCGGGGCGCACCAGGTCCTCGGGGCGGGCCTGGGAGTCAATCAAGACCTTCACTGTTTGAGCCCGGTCCTGGGCGGAGATGCCGGTCGTGGTGTGGCGTCCGGCGTCCACTGAGATAGAGAAGGCGGTGTCTTTTCCGGCCTTCAGAACGTTTCCGTTGAGTTGCGGGTCCACCATGGGATAGAGATGCAGGGCGTTCAACCTTTCCGGGGGAAGCGGCACGCATACCAGGCCCCGTCCATGGCGGATCATGAAGTTCAATATCCGGGGGGTGGCTTTTTCAGCCGCCGCCACCAGGTCCCCCTCGTTTTCCCGGTCGGGGTCGTCCACCACGATGACCGGTCGGCCTTTTCGGATGTCCTCTAAGGCTTCCGGAATGGAGCTAAAACGCTCTGCGCAAGGGCCGCGGAGATTGCGCCCCTTCGCGCTGCCGCGCTGCGAGTACTTCCTCGTTTTGGGCATATTTGGCCAGAATATCCGTTTCCAGGTTGACCCGCTCCCCTTCCTTTTTCCTTCCCAGGACGGTGTGCCGGAGGGTGTGGGGAATGAGGATGGTTTCAAAAAAATGGCGAGGGGGTGATTGGACGGTCAGGCTGACGCCGTCTGCCGCGATGGAACCCTTGAGGACTACCCGAGGCCTTAAAGATTCCGGCAGCTCGCAGCGCAGAAGTTGGCAGCCGTCCGACAGGGGCTCCTTCAGTAGAATTCTACTGACCGCTTCTACGTGGCCGGTCACCCAGTGTCCTCCCAACGGGTCTCCGACCCTTAAGGACTTTTCCAGGTTGACCCTCTCTTCGGAGTTTAAGAGCCCTAGGTTTGTGGTCTGCAGGGTTTCAGGGCTTAG
Organism: Elusimicrobiota bacterium; assembly: GCA_016204975.1. GTDB lineage: Bacteria > Elusimicrobiota > Elusimicrobia > JACQJP01 > JACQJP01 > JACQJP01. Next base: position 35,051 of record JACQJP010000045.1, on the reverse strand, counting down.
ATCAAAAATCAGGATTTTTCCGCATCTTCGAACGACCGTCAGGCAGACCCCGTTGACGGCCAGACTTTCTCCCCTGCGGATGTTCTTAAAGGAAGCTTCTATGAAAAGCTGCCGGGCGGTTCTTCTCTGTACCCTGCCTAGTTTTTGGATGATTCCGGTAAACATTTTAGAAAACCACAGATCAGGAGATCGGATCCGATGGGCCTCCAGCTCCAGCGGGAAACCGGGACCGCCTGACCCGGCGAGGAAAATCCCTTTCCCTCCACGGAGGTTTTGGCCTCTTTGCCTCCCAGGATCTTGGGGGCTATGAAAAATTGGAGTTCATCCGCCAAGCCTTCTTGGATCAGGGAGGCGTGGAGTTCCCCCCCGCCCTCCACGAGGAGCCGCCCAACGTTCATCTGAGCCAAAATCTTGAGAAGCTCCTTTAAGTGGATTCGGCCGTTCGATCCGGAGATGGACCCGCTCTTACTCAGGGCGAGGATGGCAACCTATTCCTTTTCAAACCGCTTAGCCAGAAGATTAAAGTTTTTTCCGGAAGTCATCAGCAGAGTCTGGGCGGAGCCATTGAAAACCTTTTGTTGCGGTGTGAGAACCCCCCCGGCATCCAAGATGATTCGGACCGGGTTTTTCCCCTGGCCGTGGCTGGTCAGTTCCGGATCGTCTTGAAGGACGGTGCGGGTTCCCACTAGAATGGCGTCCACCTGGGAGCGCAAGCGGTGGACATAATTTCGGGAGGCCTTGGAGCTGATCCATCGGGATTTTCCGTTGCGCGCGGCAATTTTTCCGTCCAATGTCGCCGCGGACTTTAAGATGACATAGGGGCGCTTTTGAGTGGTCCAGATGAGGTAGGGGCGGTTGAGGTCCCTCGCCTCCGCCTCCAAGAGGCCCGACCGAACCTGGATTCCGGCCTGGCGCAGGACCTGGAAGCCTTTTCCGGAAACCCGGGGGTCGGGGTCGGCCATGGAGGCGACGACTCGGGAAATGCCGGCCTGCAGGATAGCCGCCGTGCAGGGGCCGGTCTTTCCCCAGCAGTTGCAGGGTTCCAGATTCACGTAGAGCGCAGCTTCGCGGGCTTTGGGACCGGCCTTCTCCAGCGCTCCAATTTCCGCGTGGGGACCTCCGAAATAGGGATGGTATCCTTCTCCCACAATCCTTCCCCCTTTGACCAGGACGCACCCCACCAGGGGATTGGGGCTCACCTTCCCCACTCCCTTTCGGGCCAGCCTCATCGCGCGCCGAAGGTATTCTACGTCGGAGGGCATGACGATCCTATTATAGCAAAAAGCCAACGCTCGGAGGAGCTTTGGCTTTTTGAAATTGCAAGTCCACGCCGCGGAAAGGCTAACGCAGGCGATACGTCTTAGTATTCGTCCGGATATTCAGGAAACTTTACGACTGCCGCCAGGTATCTTTGGAACAGGGCCGTCGCCTTGATCTTCTCCCCCTCCGTGAAAACTTCTTCATCGGAGACATCATAATCTCCTTCGGGAACGCTGATGTCTGACGCCTCGTTCCTAATGACCTCGCCGATATCTTCTAGGGTGGCTTTTAAGGAACTGGCCTCCCGGACATTTAAGGCGAATGTGGCTTTCACCAGCGCCTCGGTCTTTTCCGTCAAATCCTCAAGCGCTTGGAGGGCCTCCGAAACTGCTCGGGCGCATTGCGGAGTCCTTTTGTCGGCTGTCTCCTCATCACCGCAGGGTGAAGACTCATCTAGGGCCTTGCTGGCAATGGTGAACCGCACCGCGGCCTCGCGGGTCTCCTCGATGGTTTGTAGGACTTTCTCCACCCTGGATTTTCCGAATGGCCAAAAGCCGGCCGCCAGCATCCGCACGCTCGTGAAGCTGGAGCTTAAGTCCGGCGCCTGCGGGGCTTGCGCGACTGCGCTTTGAAGCGCCATGCAACTTACCACAACAATCGCCATACCTATCTTTCGCATACTTTTTTCCCCTCCCGATTTTAATGCCGGAATGTTTACCGGCTGTCCCTCGCCTGCCATTGTATCAATCCCTCGGTTTTTCTCTATGGGTCCAAGGTCCTAGGAGGCCCAGGTCTTTGGACCTAGGCCGATTTAGGACCTTTGCAGAGAAAGGTCGTCCTTGGCTTGGGGAGGGAGTTAAAGATATACTGGGGACATCTCTGGCATGAAATCCGGAGGAGTCGTGTCCGTTTTGTCTTTGGCTTGTTTCTTAGCAGCTTTCCACGTGGCATCGAGCCTGGGGGCGGCGCCTCCTTCCTTGCTTGGGGAACATCCGGAGGAGTTTTTGCTCCATGAGGTTTTGGAGCTTCGGCCGGTTCCCAAACACCACTTTGAATCCCAGGCCCCGCAGAGCTGTGGGGGAGCTCCTCCCCTGGAGCTTTCTCCTCGCCGCTTCCGCTGTCAATTGAGTGAACCCGGGAGAGTCCAGGTCGTAGCCAGCGTGTGTGATGACGCCAAGACCTTCTGCCGGCCAGAGAGATTTTTTGCGAGGGTCTTCTCGTCTAAGGATGTTGTTTCCGAAAAAATAGCGCCGCCACAAGGAGCGGGGCAATCTCCTCGGCTTCACTTAAGACCGTTGCCCCCCGGGTTTTTTCGGGGTGGGCCGCAGGAGGCTCAGAGAGAGGCTGAGGAAAAAGGGGAGTTGATTTTCATCCATTTTGGGGCCGTTTGGTGCCCGCCGTGCAACCTCCTGGAGGAACTCATCTATCCCCGGCGGGAGTTTCAGGAGGCCACCTCGGGGATGATCCGGCTCAGCCTGGACGCTGACTCGGGGCTTTCCTGGAACTGGAAGGCCCGTTTTAAGGTGCGTGGATACCCCACCCTGATTGTGGCGGATGCGCAGCTTCGTGAAATCGGGCGGCTCGTCAGCTACCGTCCGTTGGGGCCTTTATTGGCTTGGCTTGAGGAAATTCGGGAAATGAAAAGGCTTCCCATGGAAGAGGCGCTTCGACTTGCCAAGGGGGAAGGCCCCGCGGCCCAAGAAGCTCGGTTGCGCGCAGGGTTGTGGCGTTATGAGCGGGGCGAGTGGGAAGAGTCGGCCTCCCTTCTTCAGGGTCTGCCATATCCCCGGGCCAGACGCCATGAGTTACTCGCACACATGGAGTTGGCCGAGCAGGCGGAGGATCCTGCGGCCTTGGAAGATGCTTTGAAGTCTCTGGTAAGAGAGTTTCCCGAGGATGTGGAATATGTCTACTGGATCAGCGGTCTCATCAGCCTCAATCGGGCCTACGCCCTTCGCCATCTCAGAGGAGCGGAGAAAAACGTCAGGGCTTGGAAGGCCTCCTCCGAACTGGAGAAAACCCCATACAACCCGGGCTGGTTGGAGTATGCCCTGGGGGATTTATTGGAACTCGCGAGAGAGATGCAGCGGTCTCGGGCCGCCTTCGTGCGCTCCTCAGAGTACTGGAAGGATCTTTCCGCCCAATCGGATCCGGCGACAGCGCGCGGAGCTAATCTTGAGAGAGCCGATGCGCTCTACAGGGCCGGGCGGCTTAAGGAGGCCAAGGTTCTCTATGAATCCCTGGCTAGGATCTATTCAAAGGAGTTCACCTTTCATTATTATTATGCCTCCATGCTCGCAAAACTTAAAGAGTATCCCGTTGCCTATGAGCGCGCCCAACACGCTGTGGAACATGCCTATGGGGACAACTATTTGAGAGCGGTGCGTCTGAAGGCAGAAATTGAATTAAAGCTTGGGCAACCTCAGAAGGCGAGCCGCACGGTTGAAGAGGCTTTAAAAGAAACCCTTCTCCCCCGCTCCACCTCCGTGCGTACCCACCGATATTTGGCCGGTCTCCGGGAACTTGAAGCGGAGCTCCACAAGGCTTCCGGCCCAGCAGAGAATGGGCGTTAGGGGTACTTCTGGGGGAGTTCGGTGTGGAGAGTCTAGGAGGTTTGAAAGGGGGTGGCTTTGTTCAGGAGTTGGGCGGGTGGGGCGGTGCCGGCTCCGGGGGGAAGCTCCTCGTAGTAGTCCAGGCCGGAGTGGTCTAAGACCTCCTCTCCCATGAGTAGCCTCAAGGTGTTTTTGAGTTTTAAATGCTGGATGAAGAGGTCGTGCTCGGGTTCCAGGTCCGGCCGGCACATGGGGGATTTGAAGTAAAAGGAGAGCCATTCCTGGATTCCGGAAAGCCCGGCGCGCCGGGCCAAGTCCAAAAAGAGGGCCAGGTCCAAGACGATGGGGGCGGCCAGGATGCTGTCCCGGCACAGGAAGTTGATCTTGATCTGCATGGGCAGCCCCAGCCAGCCGAACAGATCGATATTGTCCCAACCTTCCTTGGCGTCTCCCCTGGGGGGATAGTAGTCAATGCGCACCTTGTGGCAGTACTCTCCGTAGAGCTCCGGATACATTTTGGGTTCCAGGATGGTGTCCAGGACCGAGATTTTGGATTTCTCCTTGGCGCGGAAGGAGAGGGGGTCGGCCAGGACCTCGCCGTCTAAGTTGCCCAGGATGTTGGTGGAGTACCAGCCGTGGAGTCCCAGCATCCGCATCTTCAGCCCCGGGGCCACCAGGGTCTTCATCATGGTTTGCCCGGTTTTAAAATCCCGCCCGGCGATGGGCACCTTGTTTTTCTCCGCCAGCTCCCACAGGGCCGGGATGTGCGCGCCCAGGTTGGGGGCACCGTTGGCATAGGGGGTTTTGGTCTGAAGGGCGGCGTAGGCGTAGATCATGGAGGGCGGGATCTCCGGGGAGTTTTCCTCCAGCCCCTTCTCGAAGGCGCCCAAGCTCTCGTGGACCGGGGAGCGCTCCAGGTGGATTTCGGTGGAGGCGCACCAAAGGATCACCAGTCTTTTAAGTCCCTGTTCTTTTTTGAAGCGCTCGATGTCTTGGATCAGGGCTTGCGCCTGCTTCATCTTGTTGGGAATCTCTTTGACGAAGGTCCCATTGAGGTTCCGGACGTACTGCCGGTCGAAGACGGCCTTCCAGGGAAGGACCCCCTCCAGTTCCCCTCGAACATGCTGGAGCATATTTTCCGGAAGGACCCCCGCCTGGAGCGCGGTTTCGTAGAGGTTGCGGCCCAGGGCGTCCCAGCCTCCGAAGACCAGGTCCGAAAGCTCCGCCAGAGGGATGAAATCCTTGATCAGGGGATTTCGGCCTTCGTAGCGCTTTCCCAAGCGGATGGTTTGAAGCTGGCTCAAGGAGCCGAAGGGGCGTCCAATTCCTTTTTTGACCAAGGCCACGCCGGCCAGAAAGGTGCTGGTGACCGCCCCCATACCCGCAAGGAGAACTCCCAGTTTTCCGGAAGGGGGTGGGATGTCACGCAGGCTTTGGGTCACGGTAAAATCTCCCAGTATGCTGATTTAACCATTTCCTCGGGGCAAGCCCTCGGTCATGGAGCGGCTTCCAAGCTGTTGAGGGCGGAGCGCAGATCTTTTTCCACGCGTCCTCCTCTTAGGAATTGCCCCTCCAGGGCGAAGACGTGATAGTTGAGCGGACTTTCTTCCAGGCGGATTTCATAGAGACCCTCGGAGTTCAACCGAATGGTGAGGGATTGTGGGCTAAAGTCCCAACTTTGTTCCCGGCTGAGGGCCCGGGAGTTTTGGAAAATGGCGCGGGCATCGAAAGCGGGTTCGACCTCCGGTCGAGGCGTCGGGACGGGCGCCAGGGCGATGGAAACCTTGGAGCCGGAGGGCTCCACTCGAATCTGTTTGGTTTCTGCGGGAGCCTGAAAGGTAAAGAAGTTCCAGCGCCACTGGGTTCCAAGGAGCTCTGCTTGGGCCTCGGTCAGGATCAGAAGATCGGTGAAGAGTTCCCGCCGGGCGACCTGCTTGGCCCTCTTGAGTTCCTGGAGAAATGGAAAGGGAACCTCCGGACTCTGTGCTGGGGCGCGCGGGAAGGCGGCCAGCCCGTAGGCCCAGGCCAGAAGCTCTGAGCCGCCGCTGGGCATGGTGGGGGCCAGGAGGAACAGGATGGTGGCGGTCAGGGCCCCAAGGACGGTCTGAAGGTAAGAGGAAGAGAGGAGTTGGGCCAGTTGTTCCTTGCGGGGAGGCACGATGTGTCGGGCCATCTCTCTCTGGAGTTCCTGCAGGATCGTCTCGGCTTCCGGTCGAGCTTGTGGGAGGCGTTGCGCAACCTGGAGGAGTCTGTTCCCCAGGGTTTGGTACCTTTGCACCATCTGGGGCAGGTCCGTCTCCGGACGCTCGCCGTATGTGAGATGGATTTCCTCCACGGTCGAGTAGAGGTTGCCTAGAAAGGTCAGGATGGGTAGATTGAGGGTGATGGGAGGCATTTCCGAAGAGGTCTGTTGGAACTGGAGGAGACGCTGGAGCAGGCGGTGCGCCAGCTCCTTCTTTTGTGCGGAGGGCTCGGAAACGGAGCGGGTCAGGTTCTTCTGAGGTTGGAGGAGGGTGTGGGTCAGGATGGTGCCGATCGTTTGTCGCAACTCTTGACGCAGGTATGGCGGCTTTGGGAGAGCAGCCCAGGGAAGATTGTAAAGGGGCGGGGGTTTTAGAACGGGAATGGAGGCGGCGAGGGCATCCCGCGCGTGGAGGATGCGGTGGGCGGTTGGAACGCGCGGGGTCTGGGAGGTCGGGTGGTCTTGCCCGATGGTCTGTTGCAGGAGGCGGCGGTTTGCCGGCTCCAACCTCTCGATATCGGCCAGGCGGACCATCTCCTTAAGGAAGGGAGCCTGTGCCGGGTAGTCGCGGAGCCTGGGGAGAATCCGCGGAGACTCCTCGGATTTTTTTTGGGCGGTTCGGTACAGCTCGATCAGCTCCTGGGGAGACTCCGGAATTTTGGCGCCCTCCACAGCCCCCTCGCGGAGCTCGGGGACGGAGGATTGGCGTTTCGATGCGGAAGGAGATTTTTCTTGCTGCAGGCGAAAGTCCTTTAAAACTTCCCGGGAAGGTTCGAACTCTTCAGAAGCAAACGATTCGGGCGCACCCTTCCGCTCTGCCTGGCTGTGTAGAGGGGACAAGGGCGGGTCCTGCAGGGAGAGGACGTAATCCATGAAGAGAAGCACCGGATTTCCCCCAATTCCGAAGGAAAAGGAAGGGGCGGCGAGGGGCCGGACCGAGAGGCGCCCCGCTTCCATTGGGCCTCTCCGGAGGGTCGAGGTTTTCGCGAAGGCAGGGTGGGGCCAAAGCAGAATGAGGCTTAGAAAAAAAGAGAGAAACTTTTGCGGCATCCCTTCAGCATAGCAAATTTCCAAGGCGCCGGCACCCGGAGAAGGAAATAGAAACAAGGCGTGCCGATGGCGGCGGCCCACAGAAACCAGGGCAGGCGTCCCAAAGCCGCCAAAAGGAGAAAAACATAGATGAAGTCCCTTTGGGCCAAGCGGTCTTGAAGTTTGGAGGCACAATGGATTCCTGTAAATTGCGGGCCTTCTTTGCGAAACACCCAGTGGGCGGTGAGGATCACAAAGAGGGAAGCTGAGGCGGACAGCAGGAGGAATGTCATCTGCTGGGTTTGCCGAAACAGGCCGATTCCCGTTCCGGCAAAGACCGCCGCATGGACGACATTGTCCCCCCAAAAATCCAGAGCCCCTCCCTGGGGGGTCTCCAGGTATTTCAGGCGGGCCAGCTCGCCGTCGCAGCCGTCTACGATGGAGTGGATCCAAAAAAGCAGAGCCCCGCCCAAGCTCCACCCAAAGGTGCCTGTGGCCAGCAAGAGCCCCCCCGTCGCTCCCAAGAGGATGCTGCCCCAGGTCACCTGATTGGGGCGGAGGGAAGTTTTAAGAAGCTGTTGGGTGATCTGAAAAGAGATTTTGCGCTCCAGGTGCCGGGACATGAATCCCTCGTTTTCTTTGATCAGGGTTTGAAAGAGCCAGCGCTGCGCCGCGCCGGTCTCGGATTCCAGGCGCAGCCGGAAAATCGCCTGGGCGGGGGCGCTGATTTTTTGGGTCGTCAGGTAGGAGGGCAAAAGGCGCATCAGGGCGCTAAAGTTTCCCTTGGCGGCTTTCCAGGCTTGGGCAAACGGCGTGGGGGATTTGAGTCGGAGGTACGCGGCGGCGGGCACAGAGCTGGGGGTGAGGATTTGCAGGAGAGGGGCGGTCGCAGGCGTGGGAAGAGCTTGCATCCAGGCGGGCCGGATCAGCGTCTGTGAGCAGAGCAGCCAGAACTCCTTTCCCAACAGGTATAGAATCTGGCTGGGGGCGTTCGGGTTTTCAGAAGAGATCCAGTGGAGCCGGAGCCCGGAGGGGCAGCGGAGGTTGGATTTTTGGTGCCTGCGCAGCTCCGGAGCTTCACCGGTCACAATCAGCTCCGGGATTGCCGCGCGGGAGCTTTGGAAGAGGATGCGCTCCAGCCAGGGCAGACCGGCCAGAGATTGGGCCTTCTTCGGAACGGCTTCCAGAAACAGCAGGGCGGGTTTTTGAGGGGATGGCACTAGTTGTTGGCTTTCTGGTAGGCCTCTTTGAGGAGTTTCAGACAGGCGGTCGCCTCTTTGAGATTTTGAAAGCGGAACTTTCGGTCGCGCATCTCCTCAAAAAAACTGGGAAGCATGGCGGCAAACCACTGGGGATGGGCGGAACCGGCCGAGAGGGCTTGCGGGAAACGGAATATCTCTGCCTGGCCGCTTTGGTTTTTTACGATCAGGTGGTCGTCACAGATCTCCAGGCTTCCCTTGCTTCCCAACAGAAACCCCCAATTTTTTCGTTCCGAGGCCTTCCAGGTCAAAAAGATCTTTCCGGTCCAACCTTTGCCGGTCAACCAACAGCGCGCGGTGTGTTCGAGGCGGGGAGCGAGGTATTCCAGGCGGGAGGTGATCCGGGTGGGTTTTTGTTCCATCAGCGTCTGGATCAGATAGAGGGTGTGCCAGCCGTGGTCCACCAGGATTCCTCCGCCGGCGATCCTGGGTTGTTTTCTCCAGGCATTTTTGGAGGAGTGTCCATCGCTGAAGGCGGGCGCGCTGCGGAGGGTATGGAACTCGATATAGTTGACCTTGCCGATCCTCTTTTTGTCCAGTATCTCCCGCGTCTTTTGGATGATGGGCGCGTATTTCCAGTTGTGGACGGTGAAGACGCTCTTTTGATGTTTTTCACAGAGTTGGGTGATTTTCTGAAGTTCCTTGGGGTCCAGGGTCAGGGGTTTTTCGCAAAGCACGTGGAGTTTTTTTCGCAGGGCCTCCAGGATCAGCGGGCCGTGGCTTTGGGGAGGGGTACAGATGTCTACGAAATCCAGGGTTTCCTTTTCGAACAGTCTTCGGGGATCGTTATACAGGGAGGCCTCTAAAAAGTATTTTTTGGCTTTCTGAAGACGTTCTTGACGAACATCCGAGACGGCCACGATCCGGACGCGGGATGTTTGGAGCCAGGCGTCGGCGTGAGCCTTCTCGGCCACTTGGCCAAAGCCCAGGATGGCTCCCCGTAAGGCCGGCAGGGAGGTGCTCATTGCAGGTGAAACTTTTGGGCAACGGTTGAAAAGACGGAGTCTAAGATTTCCAGGCCGCGGTCGGCCTCCTCCTGCGTCAGGATCAAGGGGGGGTTGATGCGGAGGATGTGGGAGTAGGACATACTCAGCAGCCCCCGGCGGAGGCATTCCTGAAAAACTTCTCTTGTGATTTTTTTTTGCAGGGGCTTTTGGGTCTTGGGGTCCTCCACCAACTCCACCCCGATCAAAAGGCCGCGTCCCCTCACCTCCCCGATGAATCTGTATTTTTCTTGGAGCCCTCGGAGGCGTTGGAGGAGCTGGTGTCCAATCTCCTGGGCATTTTGAGGGAGCTTTTCCTCCAGGATTATTTCCAGGGTCACGCGGCAAGCGGCTGCCGCCAAGGGGTTTCCCCCGTAGCTGGAGGAACTGCCGCTGGGATTGGCCCAGGGCGCAGCCTGGGAGATCTCCTCGGTGGTGAGGACGGCGCTGACGGGAAATCCGTTGGCCATGCCTTTCCCCAGGGTGAGGATGTCGGGGGTGACTCCCTCCCACTCGCATCCCCACATTCTTCCGGTTCGTCCGAAGCCGGTGATCATTTCATCGGCGATCAGGAGGGCATCGTGGGAGCGGGCGATTTCCCGCACCTGCTTGAGAAAGCCCGGCGCCGGGATCACGTTTCCGGCCGTTCCTTGGATGGGTTCGATGAGGATGGCCGCGACTTTTCCGGAGGTGCTTTTCTCAATGATGGTCTCCAGAAACTCCGCGCAGTGTCCAGCGCAGTCATGCGCTCCTCGGGTTCCCAGAGGGCAGCGGAAGGGGTTGGGGTAGGGAGCCAGATAGGTTCCCGGCACCCAGGGTCCGAGCTCCTTTTTAAAATCGTCTCCCAAAAGGCCTAAAACTCCTCCTGTCTTTCCATGAAACCCTCCCCAGAATCCGATGAGTTCAAATTTTTTGGTGTAGGATTTTGCCAGGCGAATGGCCGACTCCACCGCCTCTGCCCCGGAGGAATAGAGTTGGACTCGGGACAGGCCCGGCGGGGTGACTGTGGCCAGTCTTTGGACGAACCGCGCTCGGACATCCGTGGTGTAGCTTCCGACCGTCAGTTTTTCCAGTTGTTCCTCCAGGGCTGCGACGTACCTGGGGTGGGAGTGTCCCAGGCTGGCTACGGCGACTCCGGCGGTAAAGTCCAGGTAGGAGTGTCCGTCCGCGTCGAAGAGGAGGCACCCCTGGCCCCGTTCCAAGGCGAGCTGCGAGTAGAGGGCGATTGTTTGCAGGCCCGGGGCGAGGTATTTTTGTTCCTGCTCAAACAGGCTGCGGGACTGTGGGCCGGGAAATTGGGGCGGGAGGGTGCGGGAAGGGTCGGAGATGGGGGTTCTCTGGGAGGTCATCGCCATGCACGCTGGGCCCCTCTGGGGCCCCGGCGGGTACCCGAAGCTCTGCGAAGGGTGCCGGTCGGGATGGGGCGGGGTCTGGGGATGCAGCTGAGGATGTATTTTGATATCTCTTCCGAAGCCTCGGCGCGGAATTTGGCGAAGCTGGGCCAGCTGTTCAAATCAATCAGGTAGATCTCTCCATGGGGAGTGACGATGGCGTCCCCTCCGAAGATTTCCAACTGCAAGGCCTGCGCGGCGGCGGTGACGCTCTTTTGAAGCTCCGGGAGAGCGAAGGGATGGCGACGGACTCGGGCGGGATCATGGTAGAACCAGCAGAACCACCGGCCCGGCCCTACCCCGTAGAATTTCAAGAGGTCTCCCTCGATGTGCTTTTGAAAGACCGCCTGGGCAATTCCCCGGGAGCGAAAATCTTGGGAGATCGTCTCCCACTCGGACCAGTTCCTGGGCCGGACGACGTCTCGGTCGCAGGTGTTGTGCACGTCCCCACGCTTGATCCATAGGGATCCGATCTTGATAGAAGAGTTCTCCGCCAGTTCCTCCTGCAGGCATTGCTGCGAGGAGTCTGCAGGATAGATTCGAGTGGGAGGAAAAAGAACCTCGGAAAGCTGCTCCATCCGGGGGACCATCTGTGTCCGGTAGCAGGCTAAGACGGACTGGGGAGAATTGAGAATCTTTGCGCCCTCATTTTGCAGGCGGAAGAGCTCTTCCAGGGCCCTCGGAGACTCGCACATCGGCAGAATTAGGTCGTAGTCACGGGCCCGCAGGGAGTCCAGCACCCGCGGCTGCTGCACCTCGGTTTGAAGGCCATGAGACTGAAGGTGTTGGAGAACCGACTCCAGGATGAGGGCGTCGTCTGGAATCCGATTGGGGGAGTGCAGGGGTTCTCGATAGATGCCCAGGCATCGGACCCGCTCTCCTATTTTTTCAATTCCACTGGGGGGCCGTGCCATGGATTTTAAAAACTCCTCCGCCGTTTTTACATCCTCCGGCCGATCCACGTCAATCGCCTTTTCGATCAGAAAAGAGCCCAGTCTGGCTTTCCGTTTCAGGGACTGGATCCAAAATTCACGGAGGCTTTTTTTTGGGGTCCGGTCCTGCCGGAATCTCCTCCAGAAGGCGCTGCGAAGATAGTAGAGGCCGCAGGTGGCATACCGAAAGTTGGAAACCGAGGACCCCAGCCGGACTATTCTACCTTTTTCTGAGATTTCCGCCCAGAGGGGTTTTTCATCCTCCACAAAAGGGGTGATGGCTAATCCGGCGTCCCAGTGGGAGTTTTTGGAAGCTGCCTGGAGAAATTCTTTCAACTTCTGCGGGGGGTAGAGGGCATCCACGGTGGTCACCAGGAAGGATTCGGAGATTTGCGCCAGACGGTCCGCCACGATTCGAAAGCTTTCCCAGGAGGAGGCGGTGTCCTGGAAAATCCATGCCATCTGTAACCCGGAGTCCATCCCTTTGCCTTGGGTGTTCAGGATGCAGACGCCTCGGCGGATGCCGGCGCTTTGGAGGTTCCCCAGGGTGTGGTGCAGAAGGGGTTTGCCTTGGATTTTAAAGAGGGCCTTGGGGAGGTTTCCTCGGAGGGCCTTCAGCCTTTGCCCTGTTCCGGCGGCGATGATTCCCGCCGGCACGCTGGGGGCCAAGAGGGAGGGCAGCTCTTGCAGAGCGCCCAAGATCGGGTGTCGGCAACAGGGAAAGTTCGTTGGAGAGATATCTTCCAGACAGGGGTTTTTAGATGGGCTGAGCCACGCATGGGGCATCCCGGCCCTTGCGGCCCCCACCATGTCCCGGGAAACGGAGTCTCCCACAAAGAGAGCTTCTGCGGGGGAAAGCTGGAGCTTCTCCAGAGTGGCCTGGAAGATTCTGGGGTCCGGCTTTTCGCAGCCGGCCAGGGAGGAATCGGTCCAGACATCCAAGAGAGAAATCAGTTGCGTTTCCTTCAGCACGTTTTCCAGATTGCCATAGAAGTTGGAGATTACTCCCAGGCGATATTTCCGTCGGAGTTCTTGGAGCAGGGGAATGTTTTTCTGGATGGTGCGATAGGCCTGCCGGTAAAATTCTCCGGCGATGGAGTCCTGCAGCGAAAGGTTTTCGCATCCCAGGTTTTTCAGCACGGATTCTACCTGGGCCTTCAGGGTCTCCAGATAGCCCATTTGGCGCAACGGGTAGCGTTGAGAGAGGCAGTCATCCGCCTCGAAGAAGGCCTTCCGGAAGTTTTCCGCGTCCACGGAGATTCCGTGGGATCGGTAGATGGGAAGGAAGCGGTCCAGCCACGCCACCCCTGGACCATCCAGGGTCCCCCCAAAGTCAAATAGGATGGCGCGGAGGGTGCTGGCACGCTGGCCCCCGGTGGGGGCCCGGCCGGTACCCGGAGCTTTGCGGAGGGTGCGGTCTTTAGCGATCATTGTGGCCGCGCCGGTTGGGGTAGGGCTCTGGTAGGCCTGAGGTGCTGCGTCAACAGGGAGAGCAGTCCCAGTCCGATCCAAATCATCTCCCGAAGTCTGCGGATGATGCTGAAGGCCAGCCCGGTCGCGGAGGAAAAGCCGAGTGCGATGAAGATCAGCACACGGCTGCCGTCTCCCCCTCCGATGCGGGCGGGGAGGAAAAACAGAAGGCTGTAACTGATCAGAGACAGCGCCTCAATGGCCAGGGCATGGGACCAAGAGGCGGGAAGGTCCAACAGGCGCAGGATCCAGTAGACCTCCACCGCTCCTCCCATCCAGCCCAGGAAGTTGAATAGAAGCGAACCCAGAAATTTAAGGGGATGGTTCTGGTAGAAGTTGCCGATGGCATGGTCTATCTCCCGGATCCTGGGCAGTCGTTTCTCCAGGCTTTTCCTGCCGATTCCCAGTTTCTGAGCAAATGCCGCCAGCGGGGCATAGAATCCTTTTTTTTGGCGGAGAAAGACGGCCACCAGAAGCCCTCCCAGGCCCAAGAGCGTGATCAGGGAGGCGATTTGAAAGGTGCCGGGCAGGGTCAAGTATAGAATCCCGATGCCTACCCCGGCGGCGATGAAGAGGGTCATGGCCACCAGCTCGGAAAACTTGTTGATGGTGACCGAGGCGGTGGCATGGGATTGGGGGAAGCGTTGGGTCAAAAGCCGGACCTTGACCGGTTCCCCGGCCAGGTTTCCGGAAGGGATTAGGATGTTGAGGGCGTCTCCGGCGAGATAGACCCTAAACAGCCAACGAAAGGGGATGGGGGTGGGATTCTGTATGGTCAGGCGCCACGCCTCGACAAAGCAGCTCTGGGCCAGGGCATAGAAGAGGGCAAAAAAACCGATCCAAAAACCCGCCGTTTGGACGAGACCCATCACCTCGCCCCATCCAATCTCCCGCACCATCCAAACAAACAGGGCCGTCCCGGCCAGCCAGAGCGTCCATAGGGTTTTGCTCATCGCCGCGAAGAAAAAAGCTGGAAACCTCTATTGTACCAAAAAAAGTCCCTTTCCCCTACCTTTTGGCTTGGGGGAGTTGCGGACGGGGTTTGAAAAAACTTTTACTCTTGGGAAGGCGACCTGGAAGCGGGAATCTTCTCTTTGGAGCCGGCCGGCTTTTTGAGCTCCACGGAAATCACCTGGGAGACGCCGGGTTCCTCCATACTGATGCCGTAGAGAATCTCGGCAGCCTCCATGGTGCGTTTATTGTGGCTGACGATGACAAACTGGTTTTTTTCCGCAAAACCTCTGAGCAACGCCACAAATCTTTCGACGTTGGCCTCATCCAGCGCGGCGTCCACCTCATCCAATAGGCAGAAGGGGGAGGGCCGGACGCTGAAGAAGGCGAACAAAAGTGCGATGGCGGTGAGAGCCCTTTCCCCTCCGGACAGGAGACTGATCGACTGGAGTTTCTTTCCGGGAGGCTGGGCCACGATCTCCACCCCGGTTTCCAGGATGTTGTGGGGCTCCGTCAGCACCAGGTCTGCCTCCCCTCCTTCAAAGAGAGAGGCATATATCTTGCGAAAGTATGCCTGCACCTGCTCAAAGCTATGGCGAAAGTTTTCTCGGGTGGTGGCGTTGATTTTGGAGATGGCTTGCCTCAGATTTTCCTCGGCTTTTTTTAGATCCTCCATCTGGCCATTGAGAAACTTCTCCCGGACCTCAAGGGCGTCGTATTCTTCCGGAGCGGCCAGGTTGACCGGGCCCATATGGGCCAGTCTTTTTTTCCGGTTTTGGATCTCCTCATCGGGCACCTCCTGGGGGGCATATTGGGAGCGGGCCTCCTCCAAGGTCATTTGGTAGAGACTCTGAAGTTGTTGGGAAAGGTTTTCCCGGCGGCTCTCCATCTGCCGCACCTGAATCTCCGCCCGGTGGGTTTCCTGCTGGAGCTTTTGCCAGGTGGCTTTGGTCTGCCGGAGTTGTTCCTCCAGCTGTTGTGTCTGCTCGCGTTTGTGTTCCAAACCGCCCAGGAGAGAGCGGGAGTCCTCTTCCTGGAGGTTTTGTTTTTGGTGGAGTTCTGCAAGGAGTTTTTTGGCGTCCTCGCTGCGCCCAATCTCCTGCTTCCTTTTGGCCTCCAGCTCCTGGAGGAGCGCCGTCCTTTCCGCGATGGAGCCACCGGCCCGTTCTGTTTCTTGCTGCAGGCTTCGGCATTGATCTTCTAGGAGCTTCAGGCGGTCCTGATGGTGGCTGAAATGGGCTTTGGATTCGGCCAGCTCCGTAGATTTTTGAACCTGCTCCCCCCGAAGCCTGCCCAAAAGTTTTTGGAGCTCCTCTTTTTGGCTCTTCACTGTTTCCATGGTTGCTGCCAGCCGGGCTTTTTCCCGCAGAGTTTCCTCAGCCGATTCTTTTTTCTGGGAAAGCTCCGCTAGTTGCGCCTGGAGGTCCTGCTCGATCAGTTGGACCTCCTGGCGGAGCGGATCCCTTTCCTCTTTTTTCTGTTGGAGTTGGTTCTCCAGGGCTTTCTGGGTTACCAACTCGTTTTGCCAATCCATCCGGGCCTGTTCCTGAAGTCGGGAGACCTCCAGGAGAAGCCTTTGGATTTGGCCCGCGGACTGGTCTTCCAGCTCTTCCTGGTTTTTCAGCTGGGAAACCTCTTGCTCGAGTTTCTGGAGTTTTTGAAAGGCATTGCGGCGGGCCTCGGCGGAGTGGGTCTGTCCGCCGGCGATCCAGAAGGGGGCGAAGAGGGAACCCTCCTTCAGAAAGACGTCTCTCAAAAGGTGAGAGAGAAGATTTTCAAGAAAGGCCGGGTAGCGGAGAAGACTTAGGAGTTTTTTGCCTCCGTAGAGCATCCGGAGATCGGGGGGAGGCTGTGCCGGAATGCGGTCTAGAATCAGAAACTGCGCGCGGCCTTTCTGGGAATCTTGGAGAAAGCGGATGGCCTCTTGAGCTGTTTGGGAGCTGTCGCAGATGAGGCTGTTGAGCCACGGGCCCAGGGCCTCCTCCACTGCGGGGCTTTCCCCGGAGGGCACCTCCAGGAGATGTGAGAGCATTCCATGGATTCCCGGAAACTCCTGCCGATGAGCCAGAAGGGTTCGAACTCCCAATTGTTGGGGGTCCTCCTCGCTTTTGGCATGGAGAGCTTGAATTTGTGCCAGAGCCTGTGCCTTCTTTTCCTTGCAGGAGAGGAGGCTGCCGTGCAGGGTTTCCTTTTGTCCTTCCAGCTCCTGTTTGCGCTCAGTGAGCTTTTGAATCTCCGACTCTTTCTGGGAGCTTTGTTGGAGTTGCGCCTGGAGCTCCTGCTCGAATCTTTGTTCCTCCATCTGGAGGGCCTGAAGACGGTCCAGGCTCTTGCGATGGTCCTTGTCGGCTTGGTGGATGTGGTACTGCTTCTGGTTGATTTCTGAATGGGACTGGGCCAGGGCGTTTTGAAGATGGAGGATTTTTTCCTGTTGTTCCAGGAGTTGGCGTTCTTGCGCCTGAAGTTCCGATTCAGTCTCCGAGAGTTCTTTTTGGAGGCGGTTCAGCTCCTCTTGGCGGCCCTGGAAGCTCTCCTGGATATGCGAGAAGTCCTGCTGAAAATCTGCCAGCTCCCTGCGGGCTTGCTCCAGCCTGGGGCGCAAGGTTTGGAGACTTGCCTGCTCCTGATCTTTTTCCTGATGGGTTTGCTGGATTCTTTCCTGCAGCTGGGCCGCCGTCTTTTCGGAGAAATTCAACTCCCCTTCGCAACGGCTGATTTCCAGCTTGATCTCGGAAAGTTTTTGATTGAGGCCTAAGGCCTCCTTTTCCTGGTTCAGCAACTCGATCCTCAGGGCCGAGAGGTTGGCTTCCTTTGTGTCCAGGGCTGTTTGATTCTTGGAGAGGCTCTCGGCCATGGATTCCCACAGAGCCTTTTCCTGATCCAATTGTTTTTTCAGCTCCTCCGCTTCCTTCAGAATCCTGCCGATCTCCAGGTTTTGAAGCTCTTGCTGCAGCTTCTGGTACTGCTTGGCTTTGCGGGCGGCCAGGTCCAGCTTGCGGATCTGTTCCTGGATCATGGAGAGGGAATCCTGCAGACGGAGCACATCGGCGTCCACCCTCTCCAGTTTTCTTAGGGCCTCTTCCCGCTTGGCCTTATACTTGGCCACCCCGGCGGCCTCTTCGAAGAGGGTGCGGCGATCCTCCGGCTTGGCCAGCAGGATGAAGTCCACCTTGCCCTGGTCCATGATGGAGTAGCCTTCCTCTCCGATGCCGGTGTCCAGGAAGAGTTCCCGGATGTCTCGGAGGCGGCACTGGGTCCTGTTTAGAAAATACCCGGACTCCCCGGAGCGATAGATTTTGCGGCTGACGCTGACCTCGGCGTAGTCAATGGGCAGCAGGCGATCGGGGTTATCGAAGGTGAGGGTCACCTCCGCCAGGTTTAAGGGGTCACGTCGGGAGGTGCCGCTGAAAATCACCTCCACCATGGCCGGCGAGCGCAGGGATTTCCAGGACATCTCCCCCAGGCACCACTTGATTGCGTCAAAGATGTTGCTCTTGCCCACTCCATTGGGACCGACGATGCCGGTGGTGCCGGGCTTGAGCTCGATGCGGGTCTTGTTCACAAAGGACTTGAACCCGACGATCTCCACCTCTTTCAGATACATAGGACTTTCCGCCCCACTTGCCGGATTTTAGCTTGTTTTATCTTTCTGTGTCGTTAAGCGTCAACCAGCGTAACATATCCCGTCTGAGAATGCAAGGGGGCCTCATTGACAACGGTGGATTCAGGTGGTAGGATTTTTGGAACTTTGTTCCTCATGAGACGTTTTGCATCTCTTCTTGCTTTGTCTCTCCTGTCGTCGGCCGGCGCGGCGGCCCGGGACGCGGCCTCCCCGCCGCAATCTTTAACCCTCCGGCAGGCCTTTCAAAAGGCCCTGGCCGCGAGCGAGCGGATCGCCGCGAGCGAGCAGGCGGTCCGCCAAGCCGAGGCCTTGTACCGGGAAACATTGGGTTCCTCGTTGCCGGCTCTTTCCTATAAGTACAACACTCTTTGGCAGGACCAATCCGGACTGGATACCTCGGGCGGGCTTGGGACTTTCACACGGAGCCCTCAATCGGAAGGGGCGTTCCAGCTTCGCAAGACCGGCCTGACCGGATACAGGGAACTGGCGGCCATCAGAGCGGGCAAATCATTCGTGGACCAGCGGCGCCATGAGAAACAACGGGTGGAGCAATTGTTGCTGTCTGACGTTGCAGGCGCCTACTACGGCGTCTTGGAGGCGGAAGATAACTTGGCGACGACCCGCCGGCTGATCCAGTTGGCTCAGGAGCGGCTCAACGAGTTAAATGAGCGCGCCCGGGTGGGGCGTTCCCGCTCAACGGACCCCTTGGGCGCGCGGTTCCAACTGACGTTATTGGGGGCCCAGGAACAGGAAGCTTCGCGATTGGCCGGCGCACGCAGGGACTTGCTGGGATTTCTGATGGCTGAGCGAACGGACTATACCCTGGCCGCGTCCACGGACCCCGTCTCCGGCGTTCCAACTCTGGAATATTATATGGAACAGGCGCAGTCCCGTCCGGACATCCGGGCCCTGAGCGAAGCTGTGGAAACGGCGCAGGGGGCACTGACCGTAGCGCGCTCACATTATTTTCCCGGTCTTGACCTCGGGGCCAACTACTACACTGAGCGTGTGGGCTTTCGCGACCCCATTGACTGGGACGCTTCCCTCACCGTACAGTTCCCCATCTTCTCCTGGGGAGCTACGCGTCATGCGGTCGCAGCGGCAACGGCTTCGCTGCGCCGGCGCGATGAGGAACTGAAGGCGGCGCGCCGGGAGGCGGAGCTGGAAGTGCGAAACGCGTATCGGGATCTGCTCACGGCCCGTAAAAAACTTTCCCTTGCGCAAGAGGGTGTGTCCGTGGCCCGGAAGGATTATGAGTTCCAGTTCCGAGATGAAAAAAAGGGCCTGGTCACGAGCCTCGAGGTGCTTGAGGCGCTCAACCGGCTCAACCAGGCCGAACTCACTTGGACCAATATCCGGCTCCAGGCGCGCCTGGCTGAACTGAACCTGGAACTGGCCGCGGGAGCATCCACCGGAGAGGCATTGAAATGATCCTTTCCGACCTTTCCATCAAGAAACCCGTTTTCGCGTGGATGCTCATGGCCGCCCTTTTGATCTTCGGCGGCATCGGCTTCCTGCGCATGGGCATCTCCCAGACGCCGGACATTGATTTTCCCGTCACCAACATCGCGGTGACCTGGGAAGGAGCTGCGCCCGAAGTCATGGAGACCGAGGTGGTGGACATTGTGGAGGAGTCCCTCATGAGCGTGGGGGGCATCAAGAAGGTCACCTCCTCGTCCCGGTTCGGGCAGGCCAACATCACGGCGGAGTTTCAGCTGTCCAAGGACATCGACGTGGCGGTCCAGGAGATCCAAACCAAGATCGCCCAGGCCCAGCGCCGGCTTCCCAAGGACATGGATCCGCCCATCGTGTCCAAGGTGAATCCCGAGGACCAACCCATCATCTGGATCGGCGTGTCAGGCGACCGGCCGTTGCGGGAAATGTCCGAATACGTCCGGGACGTGCTGAAAGACCGGTTTTCCACGGTTCCGGGCGTAGGCGACGTGTTCCTGGGCGGCTACGCCGAGCCCAGCGTGCGCGTCTGGCTGGACGCGGACAAGCTCAACGCCATGCAGATCACGGCCGAGGACGTCATGGCCGCCATCCAGTCCCAGCACACGGAGCTTCCCGCCGGCCGCCTTTGGACCGCGAAGGAGGAAAGAAACGTACGGGTGCTCGGCGAAGCCAGGAGCGCCGAGGAACTGGGGCGGATCACCATCCCCTCGCGCGTGCGCGAGGGCTACTTGTGGCGGACCATCCGGCTTAAGGACGTGGCCCGGATCGAGGACGGCCTGGAGGACATCCGGCGCGTGGCGCGCGTGATGGGCAAGACCTCCGTGGGGCTGGGGATCCGCAAACAGCGCGGAACCAATTCCGTGGAGGTCGCCAAGCGAGTCAAGGAAAAGACCAAGGCGTTGGAGCCGACGCTGCCCGAGGGCCTAAGGCTCACGGTCAACTTCGACGGGACGGAACAGATCGAGGCGAACGTCCGCGAACTGGAAATGACTATTGTCCTCGCCGTCCTCTTCACGGGCCTGGTGTGCTGGCTTTTCCTGGGATCCGTGAGGTCGACCGTGAACGTGGTCCTGGCCATCCCCACCGCGCTGGGTGGGGCCTTCCTCGTGATGTATTTCATGGGTTTCACGCTGAACCTCATCACGCTCCTGGGCCTGTCCATGGTGGTGGGCATCGTGGTGGACGACGCCATCGTGGTGCTTGAGAACATCGCCCGCCACTTCGAGGAGGGCAAGCCCCGCGTGCTGGCGGCTATTGTGGGGGCCAGAGAAATAACCTTCTCCGTCGTGGTCATCAGCGCTGCGCTGATCGCCATCTTCCTGCCGGTGGCTTTTATGAAGGGGCTCATCGGCAAGTTTTTTTTCCAGTTCGGCATCACCGTTTCGGCAGCCGTAGCCTTTTCGCTTCTGGAAGCCATCACCCTCACGCCGTCGCGGTGCGGGCAGATGCTGCGGGTGGGGCACGACACCCGCATCGGCCGGGCGGTGGATCGCTGGATGGACGGCCTTCGCCGGACATACGAACGCAGCTTGTCCGCGGCGCTTGACCACCGGTGGATCATGGTACTGGCATCGGTGGCGGTCTTCGTCGGTTCCCTATCCCTTTTGCCCCGAGTGCGCAAGGAGATGGTCCCGCACCAAGACATCAGCCGGTTCCTGGTGCGTATACAGACCCCTCCGGGCTCCTCCCTGGATTTTACCGATGCGGTTATGAAGAAGGCTGAGACATTTCTGTCGGCGCGTCCAGAACTCAATATCTATTTTGCCGCGGTCGGCGGCTTCGGCGGCGGGGACGTGAACACGGGTATCCTGTTCACCACGTTGAAAAAGCCCGGTGAAAGGCCCGTGGACCCGGAAAAGGGCCGGCCGCTCACCCAGCGGGAGTTCATGGCCCTGTGCCGAAAGGAGTTCAATGCCATCCCCGGCGTGCTGCGCGCCACG
Organism: Elusimicrobiota bacterium; assembly: GCA_016204975.1. Lineage (GTDB taxonomy): Bacteria > Elusimicrobiota > Elusimicrobia > JACQJP01 > JACQJP01 > JACQJP01. The sequence continues at coordinate 13,965 of JACQJP010000045.1, read as the reverse complement.
ATCCAGGAGCTTTCCGGCGCGGCCGGCGCCGGCTCCCGGGACTTTCCGGTGGACCTTTCCATCCGCGGGCCGGAGTGGAGCAAGCTGGGCGGGTTCGCGGACACGCTCATGGCGCGCCTCAAGGACACGGGCCTGGTGACGGATCTGGACACGGACTTCTCAGCCGACATCCCGGAGGTCCACGTGGTGCCCGATCGCGAGAAGGCCTCCGAGCAGGGCGTGACCACGGATTCCATCGCCCGGACCATCCAGGCGACCTTGGGCGGGGTGCGGGCGGCCAAGTTCACCAAGGGCGGCCGGCGTTACGACGTGCGGGTCAGCCTCACCGATGAGAACCGTCGGCGGCCCGAGGACATCTCCCGCATCTGGGTGCGCAACCAGCGGGGCCAGCTCGTCCGGCTGTCCGAAGTGACCAACGTCGTCGAAGAGCCCCAGCCGCTGGTCATCGCCCGCGAGAACCGACGGCGCGCGGTGCACGTCTTCGGCAACGTGGCGCCCGGGAAGTCCCAGTCCGATGCGCTCCGGACCGCGGAGCGCATCGCAGGTGAGCTCTTGCCCGAGGGATACGAACTGGCGCTTTCCGGCAGCGCCGAGACGTTTCGGGAGTCGTTTCAGGAGATGATCTTTGCCCTGATGCTTGGGATCACCATTGCGTACATGATTCTAGGGGCGCAGTTCAACAGCTTCATCCACCCCTTCACGATCTTGCTGGCCCTGCCGTTCTCGGCCACCGGGGCGTTCGTGGGGCTTTTGGTCATGGACCATTCGCTCAACATCCTCTCCATGATCGGCATGTTGCTCCTCATGGGCATCGTGAAGAAGAACTCCATCCTGCTGGTGGACTTCACCAATCAGCGTAGGGAGGACGGCCTTCCGGTGCGTCAGGCGCTCCAGGAGGCCTGCCCCCTGCGCCTAAGGCCCATCCTCATGACGACCTTCGCCGTCATCGCCGGCGTGTTGCCCGCCCTGCTTCACCTGGGGCCGGGCGCCGAGCAGCGGGCCCCGATGGCCACGGTCATCATCTGGGGCACCGCGATCTCCACGCTCTTGACGCTCTACGTGGTGCCCTGCGTCTACAGCCTCATGTCGCGGCTGGAGTCCACGCGGCACGCCAAGGAGCACGCCGAGGCACTAAAGGCTCTGCACTTGCTGGACGCTCAAGCGTCCTCTCCTCCGAGCTTCTCCCGGAAATAGCGGCCGCATGCTCTTCCGGATTCCATCCCTCACCTCTTCAGAAATCCGCTGCAGCCTCTCATGGACGGTCTGCATCTCCACTTCCAGGCGTGCTTTTAAAATCAGTTCATCCGGAATCCGGTTCAGTTTGGACGCCATCCGGGTCAAGCTCAGCACATACAACAGCCATTTGGAAGGATCCCAATGATACCAACGAATTCCGTTCCGGTAATCCCCGGGGAAACGATGGTGATAATTGTGAAAGCCCTCCCCATAAGTCAGGAAAGCAACGCCCCAATTGTCTCTGGAGGAATTCTTCTTCGTGTAGGGTTGAGAGCCGAACATATGCGCCAGGGAATTGACGCAAAAGGTCACATGATGGGCGATCACAATCCTCAAAAAACCGCCCCATAAAAGCCCTCCCCAGGGCCTTCCGAAAAGACTCCCCAGCGCGAGAGGCAACAGGAAACCGACCAGGGCCGACAACAAAATATAGTGCCTGTCCTGCCAAAGGACCAACGGGTCCTTTAAAAGGTCGGGAGCATTATCAAACGTCTTATTGGGAGTCTCTTTGTAGAAAATCCAACCCATATGCGCGTAAAATGCTCCCATCATGATGCTGTAAGGGTCCTTCTCCGGATCGTCCACATACCGGTGGTGGTTTCGATGATCTGAAGCCCAGCGAAGAGCCGAATTCTGAAACGCGCCCGCGCCGAACAACAGGCATAGAAAGCGAAGCAAGGGCCCGGAACGATAAGACCGATGGGCGAAATACCGGTGATACCCGATGCTGATAGAAAACAGAACCAAAGCAAAGAATACGAAGAAATTAAGGATATCGCAGCCCTGTACGCCGGAATAGTAAATATAATATCCCGTCCCCAGCACGGCGACGAGGGGAGTGACGATCAAAAAGCCGCCGTTCAACAGAGACAGTTCTTTCGTTCTCACATTCACCATCTGAAGCCCTCCTCTGCTTCCCATTCCTTAACAAAGCTCCCCGCATTACTTTCTTGCGGCAAGAGCAAAATGAAAGAAATAGCGATTGAGATCTTCTAATTCGGTGCGATACTCCCGACCTCCCAGCCAGGCGTCGCAAAGAAGTTCCCGCGCCCGCGTGAGTTCCTTCAGCCGACGCCTCCAACGCCCATCCCGTATCGACAAATCCAGGAGTTCAAGCGCCCGGACCATGGCCCGCTCAAAGAGCCGGGGGTGACCGACGGGGATCGAACCCGCAGCCTCCAGGGCCACAACCTGGCGCTCTGCCATTGAGCTACGGCCACCATCTGCTGCCCGCCTGACCCGCCTGAGGCGGATTTTGTGGAATCTATGGCCACCCAAGATCGGCGAGATTTCTTATAATACCACTTTGAATCTGGAGCGGCAAGCCGATGGCTTTGGGAGGGCGTAAACCATATCCTTGGGTTTCTCTGATTGTTTTTCTAATCCCTTTTATTTTCTATATCCCCACCTTTCAAAACTCCTTTCTCTACGGAGATGATGAGGAGCTCATCCTCCGAAATGCTTATCTGCGAGACTGGAAACACCTGCCGGAACTTCTGACCGATCAAACGCGTGCCGGTGCCGGACTCTCCTCCAACTTTTACCGGCCGACCCAGATGACTCTCTATTTTCTTCTGGTGCAGACGGCCGGTCTGGTCCCCTGGGCCTTCCAACTTTTAAATATCGCTCTGCATGCCGGAGGCAGCCTGCTTTTCTTTTTGCTGCTCCAAAGATGGCTTCCTGCTTCCCCCCTTCTGTCTTTATCCGGAGTCCTCCTGTGGGCCCTCCACCCCATTCATGTGGAAGCAGTCGCCAACATCAATGGAACCGCCGATCCTCTCGCCTTATTCCTCATGCTGCTTTCTTTCTGGTTTTTCCTTTGCGGACGTTTTAAATCCGCCGGACTTGGGTACCTCTTGGCGCTGCTCAGCAAAGAATCCGCCGTCATCCTCCCGCTGGCACTGGTCCTATACGATCGCATGCAAGGGCAAAAAGAGAACTTCCTTAAAAGACACCGTCTGTTCTGGGTTCTGGCGGGACTCTATCTGCTCCTCAGGCTCAGCCTTTTCAATTTCGCCGGCGCTCTCAACTTCTATCCCGCATCCAACCCGTTTACGGAAAACTTTTCATACCGCCTCTATACTCTTTTCTCCGTTTTAGGAGGCGGGTTCCGCATGCTTTGCTGGCCTACGGGGCTGTATCCGGAGAAGGGATGGCCGGTCTTTACAACCCTTTGGACTCCTGCGGTCCTAACACCTCTCATTGTCATTTTGGGGCTGTTGGGAGCCGCCCTCTATTTTTCCAAAAGAAACCCCCTCGTTGCTTTCGGCATCCTCTGGTTTTTCGTCAGCTATCTTCCCATGAGCAATCTTTGGGCCAAGATCAATGCCCTATTCTGGGAGCACTGGTTCTATGCGCCTTCCCTGGGGCTGGTCCTCGCGCTCCTCGCCGGAGCCTCCCGGATGAGACCGAAGGCGCAAAAGCTATGCGCGCTGGCGATGCTTTTCCTGGCGCTGTTTCTGGGGCCGAAAACAATCCGCCAAATCGGGATCTGGAAGGATCCGGAGATTTTTGGCCGCACCATCCTCCAATACGAGCGTGGCTCGGCCCGAGTCTGGAACAACTACGCCATGGCCTTGATGGATGCGGAAAAGCATGGAGAAGCGATCCTGGCTTATAGAAAGGCCATCGGCACCAGCGACGTGTATCCCCAAACCCACCACAACCTCGCCAACCTCTACCGGAAAACCGGAAACCTTCCGGCGGCTGCTCGGGAATATCAAAGGGCTCTGGAAATAGACCCCCGTTTTTATTTTTCCAGGGTCGCTTTGGGAGAGCTTCTTATTCAGACCGGCCGCGAAGAGGCAGGCGTCCAACAACTCCGGGAAGCCCTGGAGATCTATCCCCACCTTCCCCAGGTCAGAAGTTTCTTAAACTCGGTTCCCCTAAAGAAACCCTAGGGCACGCAGCCTGCCGCACAGTTGGATGTCGCGTGATAGCCGGTGCAATTGCCGTTACAGCAAGTCTCGCAGGGGGAGACGCAATTGTTCAAACAAGCCAGCTCTTCGTTATCGGGCGTAGAGGGATCGTCGGAGGGGCAGTTGCAGGCGCCAGAGCAAGCGCCGCCGCAGTCTAGGGGCTGGGGGCAACTGGAGGCGCAGGAGGACTGGTTGTGGGAGGTGCAAAGGCAGTTTTGGAGCGTTGGGTCCAGCTGTTGCCAGTTTTGTTGACAGCAGTTAGAGCAGTTTGGGTTGGAAGGATCGCAGACCTGGCTGCAGCTCACCTCCCGATACCCGGACATGCATTGCTGTGGATTGGACGCCAGGGTCGCGCAGTTCTGGGCATTGCACCAGGTCGTGCAACAGCCGGTCGGATTGGCCGAACAAAGGTCGGAACACTGCGGGTCTTGATAGAGGAATCCCATGCAAGCGAAAGGATCGGCGGCGCCTAGACAGCTATTTTGATCACACAAGGCTATACAGTAGGCGCTATTGCTCACGGACTCTCCTAGCTTGGCGGCGTTGCATAGGCCACGATTGGCTTCTGTGGTGCAACGAGGATCCACGATATTTTGCGTGACGCATCCCTGCGGGTCGGCATCGTCCGGACAGGCCAGCGATTCGCACCGGGCGCGGCAGTAGGTCTGAAATTTATAACCGGGGCATAGGCTGTTGCAGGGAGGGCGGGGCACAAAACCGCTGCTCGATGGTTGGTCGGGTGAGGTGGACTCCTTCCGGCCTCGAGACAGTGCGCGGGATTTTCCCTCTGCGGATCGTTGCTCGATCTTTTTCATCTCCTCGGGAACCTGGATGTTCTGCAGGCTTTTTGAGGCCTTCCATCGGGAGTAGGCGCGGGGAGCGGGGAGAGCGGGGGAAGCTCCCGGCTTTTCAGATTCCGCATCCAGCAGCTCAACGGCGGAGCCTTGCTCCACAGAGCCCGGCCGGCCGTCCTCAAAAGGTTCCAGGGGCACCTCCCCCGTTTTTTTGGGAAATGGGGAACTCGAAGCAAGAGGAGGACCGGCGGGGGATTCTTCTCCCTTTTTCCCAAACAAACGCCGCAAGAGGCGCGAAACCAGGGAAGGGCTCCGGGCTTGCCCAGGCGTGAATTCCCGGGGGGGCGGGACCGCAAAATCCCTTTCCCCCACCACATACTCTACGGAAGAAATTCCGGAAGGATGCCCCCCCTCTCCGGGAGACTCAAACTTCTCCGGAAAAAGAAGGGAAAAGGGAATTTTTAGAAAACCGGCCGGCCTGGGAACAAAGGCGACATAGGTTCCCGCTCCCATCGCCAGAATCAAGAAAATCAGGACTAGAAAGAGCCAGGATCGTCTGATCCGTCCCCTGAGAAATTTCCAGTCTGTCATTCCTCGTTCTCACCCGGTCCTTTCCTCTGAGGGGAGAGGGGATTGCGGGGGATTGCCGTGGGGGGCATGGTTATGTCGGGGAGTCTACGTGGCCGCGGATTTGGGCGATCGCCTCCTGGCAGGCGGACTGGATCCTCTGGTTGGCCGTTTTTTTCTGGAGTTTTTGGATGGCGTCGGTGGCCTCATTGTTTCCCCACTCCCCGATGCTTCGCAGAGCGAGGATTTGGATCCGTTCATCCGGATCACAAAGAAGCCCCAGCAGGATTTGGAAGGTATTGGCCCGAGGTCCCCCGGCCTCCAGGAGGCCACGAATGGCGGCGCTTCGGAGGGGGTAGGGATGGCGGGCTTGGGTGAAGCGTATCAGGCGGGGAATCTCCCTGAGTTTTTTTTGGTCGGCGAGGGCGGAGACGGCTGCCGCGCGCAGAACCTCCCACCAGGATTTTTTCTGCAGGTTTTCCGAAATCATTTTTGCCGTTCGCGGCCCTCCGGCCTGGGCCAGGCTGCGCAGGGCTTGGGCCGCCACCAGGTAGCTGGGGTCGCGCCGGCAGACTTGTTCCAGAAGGCGATGCGCTTTCGGCACGGAAAAATTCCCTAAGGCGCGCAGGACTGCCCGGCGGGCCTTGGGGTGGGGCGTGCGGGCCCAGAGCGTAAGAAGCTCCAAGGCCTGGGGGAGGCGCATGGCCCCGGCGGAGCGGGCGATTTCGGCTTGCACCCCCCAGAACTTTTCTCTCCGGAAGGCCCGCCCAAAAAGTTCCAGGATCTCCGCAGAAGGATAGGAGGCCAGAGCTTGGGCGGCCTGCAACCGGCAGATCGCGTGCGGAGCATGGAGCAGCTCTTCTTGGAACAGGGCCAGGGGTTTGATAAACCGCAGCTTCTTTAAGATAACGTTTTCCGGGTCCAGAAACGCCATCCGGGGTTCGGCGGCAAGCCGGTAGGAAAAGGTGTGTTCTTTTTTTTCAATCTGTTCCTGAAAGCGCTTCCTGCGGCCTTGTACGTAGAACTCGAAGGTGATTGGAAATTTGAAACAATTGGGGAAGCCGGGGCCGGATTGTTTCTGGGTGATCCAGAGGGAGACCGTTTTTTTGGATTTCTCCCAATGGTAGTAGGCGGTCAAGGAGGGGTAACCGGCGGCGAAGACCCACTGGTCGAAGAAGGGCTCCGCATTTTTTCCGGTCACTGCGCGGATCGCCTCCAGAAAGTCTTTGGTTTCCACCGATTGGTTTCGGCAACGCTTCACGTAATGCCGGATGACCTCCCACCAGGACTCCTCCCCCAAAAGGTGGCGTAGCATGTGCAGGACTGCGGCGCCTTTTTCGTAGAGGTGACGGTCAAACAGGGTATGGGGATGTTTATAAAGGGAGCTGACCACGGGACGGTGGTATCTCTTCTCCGTTTCGTGGAAGTAGGCCTGGGCGTTTTCATGGAGTTCATATTGGAATTCTTCTTTTCCTTTATCGTGCTCCGTAAAGAGGGCCTCGAAGTAGGTGGCGAATCCCTCGTTGAGCCAGGCGTGGGACCAGTCTCGGCAGGTCAACAGGTCCCCGAACCATTGGTGGGCCAGCTCGTGGGCCACCAGGCGGTCGAAGTCCACGTCCAGCGCGGCGCGCGCGTCCAACAGGGCCGCGTCGGTCTGCAGGGTGCAGGTGGTATTCTCCATTCCGCCCGGAAACTGGGCGGCGGCGACCTGCGCGTATTTCTCGTAGGGGTAGCGCAGCCCGATCTTTCGGGAGAAGAACTCCATGGCCTTGGGGGTTTTGCCAAATCCCCGTCTGGCCTCCTCCTCCCGGCCCTTTTCGCAGAAGTAGAGGACGGGAATGTTTTCCCATTTCTCCTCCACTGTCCCGAAGCGTCCGATGGCCAAGGCGATGAGATAGACCGAGTGCGGGGAGTTCATCTGCCAGTGAAAAGTGGCTTTTTTTGTTTTGGGATTTCGGGAGTCCTCCGCCAGAATTCCATTGGAGACGGCTACAAATCCCGAGGGGACGGTGGCCACTACCTCCGAGGTGGCCTTCTCGTGCGGGGCGTCGTGGCAGGGAAACCAGAAGCGGGATTCCTCCGGCTGTCCTTGGCTCCAGACCTGGAGGGGCCGGCGTATGAAGTGGAGTCCGGCCGGAGGATTTTTTAAGGAGTAGCGAATGGAGAGAGTGAGGATTTCGAATCTCTTCCAGCTGCGGGGGAGTCGGACGCTCAGTTTTTTTCCATCGTAGCGGTAGGCGCATTTTTTCCCGGAATCCAGGGAAACGCCCTGGATGCGCATCGCCACCGCGTCAAACAGAATACGGTTGGTCTTTTCCGCCAGGGCCTTGAGGGCGGTGGTGCAGATTCCCTGGACCGTTCTGTGTTGTGGGTGGATCTGGAGCTCCAGGCGGATATGCAGGGAGTCCCAGTCTTGGTCTGGGGCGTAACGGGGCTCGCTTCCCAGAAGATGCGCCCTGAGGTTGGCGGCATAGGACCCCTCTCGAAGCCGGCCGCAGCGAAATTCCAGCTCCATGGTTTGCGGGCTACTCCTGTTTCAAAATGGAGGCCATCTGGGTCAAGGTTTTCTTGGCATCTCCAAAGACCATCAGGGTGTTGGGGCGGGTAAAAAGCGCGTTTTCGATTCCGGCAAATCCCGGGTTCAAGCTGCGCTTGAGCACGATGACGGTGCGGGCGGCTTGGGCGTTTAAGATGGGCATGCCGTAGATGGGGCTGGCGGGCTCCTCCTTCGCCGCGGGATTGACCACATCGTTGGCCCCGACGATGAGGGCGGCATCGGTCTGCGCAAACCGGTCGTTGATTTGGTCCAAGTCGAAGAGTTGGTCGTAGGGGACGTTGGCCTCCGCCAAAAGGACGTTCATGTGGCCGGGCATTCTGCCCGCCACGGGGTGGATGGCGTATTGGACGGCGACCCCTTTTCCCTCCAGGGCGCGGGCTAAGTCCCGGACCGCGTATTGAGCCTGGGCGACCGCCATGCCGTATCCGGGGACGATGATCAGGTGGCGTGAGTTTTCCAGGACGGTGACCGCGTCCTGCGGGGTGGCTTCCTTGACGCCCCCCCCCGTCGAGGCGCCGGGCGCCGCCCCAGAGGCTTCGGTGCCGAACCCTCCGAACAGGACATGGGCCAGGGAGCGGTTCATGGCCTTGCACATGATGCGGGTCAGGATGAGTCCGGAGGCTCCCACCAAGGAACCGGTGATGATCAGGGCGTGATTGAACAGGACAAATCCGGTCAGAGCCACTGCAATTCCGGAATAGGAGTTCAACAGCGAGATCACCACCGGCATGTCGGCCCCGCCGATGGGGATCACCAGAAGCACCCCCAGCAAAATCGACAGGGCGCATAGGGCCAGAAAGGCTGGGGGTTGGGGGCCGGCGACGGTTTGATAGACTCCCAGGGCCAGGATGCCCGATAGAATCATCACCAGCTGCAGGTGGCGGCCCGGCAGGAGGATCGGTTTCCCGGAGAGTATTCCCTGGAGTTTGCCGAAGGCCACCAGGCTGCCGGTCAGGGTGATCCATCCCACGAAGGCGGAGAGAAAGATGGTGACGCAACTGAGCGGGGCGAGACGTCCGAATTCCTTGTAGAACTCCAGGACGGCCACCAGGGCGGAGGCCCCTCCCCCGAAACCGTTGAAGAGGGCCACCATCTGGGGCATGGCGGTCATGGGAGCCCGGAGAGCGGAGACCGTGCCCAGCAGGGTTCCCAGGGCGGCTGCGCCCAACAGCAGGGGAAGGTTTTGACCGCTGAGCTTCAGGGCGGTGGCGCAGATCGCCAGGCCCATGCCGGTCAAAGACAGCAGGTTCCCGGTCCGGGCCGTCTCGACGGAGCTGAGTTGTTTAAGGCCGAGCATGAACAGGACCGCAGCGGACAGGTAGGCCAAGGAGATCAGGGTGGACATCTAAGGACTCTTTTTCTTAAACATCCGCAGCATCCGGTCGGTTATCAAATATCCCCCCACGACGTTGAGGACGGCAAAGACCACGGCCGTAAAGGCCAACGCCTGGAGGATGAAAGAGGAGGCGTGGGATGTGGCGATCATGGCTCCGACGATCGTGATGCCGGAGATGGCGTTCGATCCGGACATCAGGGGGGTGTGCAGGATGGGCGGGATCTTGGAGATCAGTTCAAAGCCGACAAAGACCGCTAGGACGAAGATATAGACGCCGAAGAGAAGTTCTTGAACCATAGAGAGCGCTAAGGCTTTGCAACTGCGTGCGGGTGTCCTTCCAGATTTTTGCCGCCGTGCGTTTTCAGGCTGCCCCGGATGATTTCGTCGTTGGTGTCGAAACGGATCCTATGATCCTTCAGGAGGTAGAAAAGGAGATTTTCCATATTTTTGGAGTAGGTTCTGCTGGCGTCCGTGGCCAAAAAGCTGGGAAGGTTGAGCCAGCCGATGAGGGTGACGCCGTGGGCCACCGTTTCAGAGTTGGGTTGGGTGAGCTCGCAGTTTCCACCCTGCTCCGCGGCTAGATCCACCACGACCGATCCCGGTTTCATTTCCTGGACCATCTTTTGGGTGATGAGGGTCGGGGCCTTTTTGTCGGGAATCAAGGCTGTGGTAATGCAGACATCCGACTTGATGATGTGGCGGCCGATCAACTCCGCTTGCTGGTGTTGATACTCCTGGGAGGTCTCCTTGGCGTAGCCCCCTGCGGTTTCGGCATCCTCAGCGCTTTCTACCTCCACGAATTTGGCCCCCAGGCTCTGCACCTGCTCCTTGACGGCCCGACGGACGTCGAAGACCTCCACCGAGGCTCCCAGCCTTCGAGAGGTGGCTACGGCACAAAGCCCCGCCACTCCAGCTCCCAGCACCAGAACCTTGGCCGGTGGGATGGTTCCCGCGGCGGTCATCATCATCGGAAAAAATCTGGGAAGGGCTCTGGCGGCCAGTAGAACCGCCACGTATCCGGCGATCGAGGCCTGGGAGCTCAAAACATCCATGGTTTGAGCCAGGGTGGTCCGGGGAATGCAATCTACGGCGAAGGCGCTCATCCTTCTTTGGCGCAGCGCCTCCAACGGTTGCGGATAGAGGGTCGGATACAACAGGCTGATGAGGGTCGCGCCCTCCGGCATCTGTTGGATCTCCTGTATCTGTGGTGGGTGGATCTTTAGAATCAGGTCGGCGCCTTGGAGGAGCGCCTGGCGGGAGCCCTCCACCTGGGCTCCGGACTGCCGGTACAGGGCATCATTGAAATGGGCCGCCTCCCCCGCCCCGCTTTCCACCCAGACCTCCAGTCCCTGCGGACGTAGGCGCGCAACCCCCTCCGGAACGAGGGCTACCCGGCGCTCTCCGGGAGAGGTTTCTTTTAAGACGGCCAGTTTCATCCCGCTGCCTCTAGGCGGCCGCTGCGGCTCTGCGGCCCTGTTGGGCGAGTTCTTTGATCAGCATCATGGCGATTTCATTGCGCTGGATTTGGTTGGTCCCCTCGTAGATCTGGGTGATCTTGGCATCCCGCATGTATTTTTCCACCGGGAAATCTCTCATAAACCCGATGCCCCCGCACATCTGGACGCAATCGGTGGTGACCCGCATGGCCATGTCCGAGCAGAAGAGCTTCACCATGGCCGACTCCTTGGTCCAGCGGCTTGCCCCCATCGCTCGGAGGGTCTCATGGACCGTTTTTTTGTTTTTCGCAGACTCTTGGACGGCTGCGTGAAGCTGCCGGTCCATGGCTCGGCAGACGCTGTAGAGAAGGGCTCGGGCCGCCTCGATTTGCGTGGCGCAGTCGGCCATCATGTGTTGAATGGCCTGAAAACTGATGATGGTTTGGTTAAACTGTTTGCGTATGCGGATATAGCTTAAGGTCTCATCCAGAGCCCCTTGGGCGATCCCCAAGGCCTGGGAGGCCACGCCGGGGCGGGAGTAGTCGAAGGTTCCCTGCGCCACCAGAAGTCCCGCGCCTTCCTGGCCCAGCAGATTTTCCTTGGGGACCTTGCAGTTGTGGAAGATGAGCTCATAGGTGGAGTTGGCTCGGATGCCCATTTTCTTTTCCTTCTTGCCGAAGGAAAACCCGGGGGTTCCCTTCTCCACCACAAACGCCGAGATGCCCCGAGGCCCCCGCCGGGGGTTGGTCGAGGCAAACAGGGTATAGATCTGGGCCGCCTCTCCGGAGGAGCAGAAATTTTTGGTTCCGTCAATCACGTAGTGGTTTCCCTCCAGGCGCGCCGTGGTCTTGGTGGAGGTGGCGTCCGAGCCTGCTTCAGGTTCCGTGATGGTAAAGGCCCCCAGGCGCTTTCCGGAGGCCAGGTCTGTCAGCCACTTTTTTTTCTGCGCCTCGTTTCCAAAAATAAGGATGGGAAAGGCGCACAGGGCGGAGGTGGCCACACACAGCGAGATGCCTCCGCAGGCTCGGGAGAGCTCTTCTACTACCAGCCCCAGTTCGAGGTTCCCTCCACCGGTGCCTCCGTATTCTTCAGGAAGATAGACCCCGAAGAGGTCCGCCTTGCGGATCTCCTCCACGATATCCCAGGGGAATTTCTCCTTTTCGTCGTACTCCTCGCGGACCTTCACAATTTTCTTCTGGGCGATTTCGCGGGCCAGCTCAATAATGGTTCGTTGATCTTCTGTGAGTTGATAGTCCATCGGTCCTCCTTAAGTTTGAATCTTTAGGTTCTGCAAGGCGTCTTTAGCGGCAGCCTGCTCCGCTTCCTTCTTGCTTTTGCCGGATCCTATGCCGACCCGTTTCTTCTTGAGCCGAACCTCCGTCTCAAAGGTCTTGTCGTGGTCCGGACCGATGGCGCCCAGCACCGTATAGGCCGGCAGCGTCTGGTATCGGCTTTGCACCATCTCCTGGAGCTTGCTTTTGTGGTCTGTCTCCACGAAGCGTTTTTTTGGATCTAAATATTTGCGCACCAGCTTCTCCACCGGCTCCAAACCCTTCTCCAGAAACATCGCCCCTAAAACCGCCTCAAAAACGTTGGCCAGCAGGCTCTCCCTTTCGCGGCCTCCCGAAGAGGATTCACCGGGGCTGAGGCGCAGATAGGTTCCCAGATCCAGTTTCCGGGCCCACTCCGCGAGGCTGCTTCGAGAGACCAGCAGGGACTTCAGCTTCGACAGCCGCCCCTCATCCCAACGGGGGAAGCGCTGAAACAGGTAATGGGCCACCACCACGGAGAGCACGCTGTCGCCCAGAAATTCCAAGCGCTCATTGTGGAGGGAGTTCCCTGAACCTGAGGCGTGGGACTTGTGGGTTAGCGCCTCATCTCGCAGCGCCGGGGTTTGGAAATGGTACCCCAGGCTCTTCTCCAGCCGTGAAAGGGAGGCATCGGGCATGAAAAAAGGATGGGGCTATTTTTTGGCGTGGGTTTTGATGTATTCGATGGCCTGCCCGACGGTCTGTATCTTTTCCGCCTCTTCGTCCGGAATTTCCATGTCGAATTCTTCTTCCAGGGCCATCACCAGTTCCACGGTATCTAGTGAATCGGCTCCCAGGTCGTTGACAAAATGGGCTTGGGGAGCGACCTCCGCCGCATCCACGCCCAGTTGCTCTACGATGATCCCTTTGACCTTTTCCTCTACGTTGATTGTTGCCATGGCTGCCCTATCCTCCTTGTGTCACATGTAAGATCCACCGTTGACCCCTAAGACTTGTCCGGTGATGTAAGGGGAATCGTCCGACGCCAAAAACAGGGCCGCGGAGGCGATCTCCTCCGGTTCTCCGAAACGCCCCAGCGGAATGGAAGCGAGATGTTGCTTTTTAACCTCTTCCGGGAGAACCTCCGTGAGGCGCGTTCGAATAAATCCAGGGGCGATGGCGTTGATGAGGATGTTGCGGCTGGCCAGTTCTCTTGCGCAGGTTTTCGTCAGGGCGATCAGTCCGCCTTTGGAGGCGGCGTAGTTGGCCTGGCCGGCGTTCCCCATCTGGCCGATTACGGAGGCGATGTTGACGATGCGGCCGCTCCTTTGCTTCACCATGGGACGCAGAACGGCCCGGATAAAAAAGAATGCTCCTTTGAGGTTGACGTCCATGACGAAGTTCCAGTCCTCGTCGGACATCCGCAGCAGGAGGCCGTCTCGTGTGACTCCCGCGTTGTTGATGAGTATATCAATTTTTTTGAATCTGTCAATCGCGCGCTGGACGGCGGTTTCGCAGTCCTGCGGGCGGGTCACATCCGTTTTGAGGGTTAGGATTTCTGTGCCATGGGCGGCCGCAATTTTTTTGGCGGACAGCTCTAGTTTCTCTTCTTCCAGGTCACATAATACCAGTTTCGCCCCGGCCTCGGCGAAGAGGCGTGCGGTCGCCTCGCCGATTCCTTGGGCGGCTCCGGTCAAGATGGCCACGCGGTCTTTTAGGGTCCGTGAAGAAATTAATGACATATTTGCCAAGTCAATTTGGGAGCGAGACAAGGCGTGAGGAGCGTGGCATAGCTGGAGGCTATGTGAGCGACGAACAACGCAGTCGCAGCCCCAAAGTGCCTTGGCCCTTCGGGGAGGCCCATCTTCGGC
>JACQJP010000044.1 GCA_016204975.1 Elusimicrobiota bacterium | reverse complement strand
GGGGCGATATTATAGAGTTGGTTCAAGCATTCATAGAAGCGGAGTAAACAGCCGGCCCCCATCGGTTTGTCTATGGGTGGGTGCTACCAAAGGAGGAAAGAATGAAAAGTCTATACCTTAGCGTGTTGCTGAGTTTTCTGCTTCCCTGGGCCGTCCGGACCGAAGCCCAGTCGGATCGTAACTCCGATCCCTTTATCGAGCAGATACTCCGAACAGAACGGGAAGTTACCAGCCGGATAGGAGACGAACTGGATTCTTTGAACGATCGGCTATTGCGAAAGCGCCTCTTGGAGCAGACGAGCCCGGATGTCGTCCGACAACTTCAAAAGGAAGTCCATGAAGCGGAAAAAGCAGCGCTGGAGGTCCGCGCCTTCGCCAATGCTTTTTATATTCGGCAGAACGCCCTTGATTATCAAGGCAAATTGAAGTCGATCAATGAGTCAAGAAAAACGGCTCTCGACCGCGTGGAGAACCTCAATAAGAAACTGCGGGTCATTATCGCCAGGCTCATTCAATTCAAGGACATGGAAAAACCTATTGATGAGGACGAGAACGGCCCCAACTCCCTGATCCAGGGGATCTACCAACCTCTCGTCCCGGTTCTTCAGGAGGCGGCCTGGAGCTACGACCTCCCCGTCATAGCATGGTTTGACCGCACGGAATCCCTGATTCCTCCCACAAGTGAATGGGGGCACGGGGAGGGTCTGGTCAAAGCCTTTATCAAACCGGGCCTTGCGGTAGAATTGCGGGTGGCTCAAGTGAGTTTTTATATTCCCGGATACGAGGCGGACGCCACCCCTTCCGAAAAAGAGTGGAAAAGGGCCCTTGCGGCCTTCACGGAATTTTATTATCTGGCGGAAGGTATTCTGGAACGGCTGGAACCATTAGACTACTAGAAGTATAGGAGGAAGGAATGAAAAAAATTAGCTTGGGAATCCTGGCGGCGAGCTTTGTTTTCACCGCCGCTTTGGCAATCGCCCAAACCGATGAGAGGGAGGACCGTGAAAATTCCCTGGAACAAGCGCAGGAAAGAATCCACAGACAGGTGAATGAGGAATTTAAGGCGGTACGGCTCGAACAGCTTCTGAAACTGATCCAGCCGGACTTCCTCAAGAAGCGCCAAAAAGAGGTGTGGGAAGCCCGGCATGCGATCCAAGAAGCCCGCAGCTTCCGACTACGCTACAGCCTCTGGCGGGAAAAGATCGAGGAGAAATGCGAAGATGCTGGCACCTCCGACGACAATTGCAAAGACTTGCAGGATTTCGAGAAGAAATCCAGGGAAGCGGCTCTAGAGAAAATTGACGAGGTCAACAAAAAAGTCGACGCCGCCATAAAAGGAATCCGGAAATTTCACCACTGGGTCCCCGAACCCGGAGAAGACGACGAGGGATACAACCCCCCAGCTTCTCTGTTAAGCACCGTCGAGAGCCTCTACCAGCCGCTGGATATTGCGGAAGACATCTTCAGCGAGGATCCGTTCATCGCCTGGCTAGATGTCGCGGGCGCCCAGTTGCCTTATGGATTGGATGTTGCCGATCAGCTTGACAGTGGCTTCATAGGCGGCATCTTGGTCCTGGGCGTGGAATTTCCGTGGTCCCAAACGGAAGAATTTGAAAAAGCCTTTCGAGCGCTCATTCAGTTCTACACCTTTAAAGAACTCTTCGATAGATAGCGAACTCTTCGACCAGCCGGCATAGCTTCTAGGTTGACCCGGTTTTCTCCAGGGTGTTATTTTTGTTTGCCTGGCCGGCGGCTGCAAGGGTATAATACCTCCCGGAGCGCCATCTCGATGTTTCCCACCGGACTTTCGGAGGTCATCTTTTCCTTCCTGGACGTGGAAACGACGGGACTGGAACCCTCCCGGGGGGAGCGGATCGTCGAGATCGGGATCCTGCGCTGCCAAAACGGCAAGGTCCTGCGGGAGTTCGACTCCCTCATCCACCCGGAAAAAAAGATCCCTCCGGAGGTCCAGGCCATCCATGGCATCACCGATGAGATGGTGCGCAAAAGCCCGAAGTTTGCCCAGGTCTTTGCGCCCGTTCAGGAGATGCTGCGCGGCTCGGTCCTCGTCTGCCACAACGCCCCATTCGACGTCGGATTTTTGCAGGCAGAGTTTAAAAGGCTCGGGGCCCCCTTTCCCAACTGCCCCATCCTGGACACGCTTTCCCTGGCCCGCCGGCAGTTCCGGTTCGGATCGAACACCCTGGGCTCGGTGGCCCGGCAGTTGGGAATCTCCACGGACGGCTGGCACCGCGCCTTAAGCGACGTCCGCATCCTCAAACAGGTCTTTGACCGTTTTTTGGAGGATTTCAAAAGGCGAGGCATCCACACCCTGGAAGAAATCCTATCCCTCCAAACCCCCTCCTCCGCCGTCTCCTTCCAGCCCAGGAAATGATCCGGACCCAAAGGCGACAGAAATTTCCACTGGGAAACCCTCTGCGCCACACAGATCTCATCTCCGTCGCCTGTGGCCGCACCCACGTCTACCTACCGGAGACCTCCAGACATAGGATGCTCCGGAGCCTGAAGTTTTTAAGAAACTCCGCCGCAGGACGTTCCCTCTATGGAGTCAATACCGGCTTCGGAGATCTTTCTTTAAAGCGCATCCCTTCCCACCAGCTTGCCCAACTCCAGATCAATCTCTTGAGAAGCCATGCCTGCGGCGCCGGCCCGCCGCTTTCCAAAGAAGAGACCCGCGCGCTCATGTTCCTAAGGGCCAACGAGTTGGCCAGGGGATTTTCCGGCGTACGCCCCACCATCGTGGAGAGCTTGGCCGGGCTCCTCAATCGCGACCTCCTGCCTGTCGTTCCCTCCCGAGGCTCGGTGGGGGCCAGCGGGGACTTGGCCCCCCTGGCCCACATGGCCCTGCTGCTCATCGGCGAAGGGGAGGCTCGAAGGTATAAAAATTCCTCGGACTTTACCTCCCTTTCCGCGAAAGAGGCCCTTAAAAAGGCTCACCTCAAGCCCCTGGAGCTGGAGCCCAAGGAAGGACTGGCCCTGATCAATGGAACCCAGGGGATGCAGGCCTGCGGGGCCCTGGGACTTTTTCGCGCGCAAAACATCCTTTCCGCGGCCCACCTGGCCGCCGCCATGAGCCTGGAGGCGGTGAAAGGCACCCCCACCGCCTATGATCCCCTGCTCCAGAATCTCAAACCGCACCCGGGGCAAATCCGGGTGGCGCGCCTGCTAAGGGCGTATCTGTCGCAAAGCGAAATCCGCAGATCCCACCTTCAAAACGACCCCCGCATCCAAGACCCCTACTCCCTGCGCTGCGTCCCTCAGGTGCATGGGGCGGTCATGGAGGCCCTGGGGGTCGCCCGAAAAATTCTGGAAACGGAGATGAACAGCATCACCGACAATCCGGTGGTCTTTCCGGCTCGGAAACAAATCCTATCCGGAGGGAACTTCCACGGCCAGATTCTGGCCATGGCCTACGACTTGCTGGCCATCGCCTTTACCACCTTGGGGAATATCTCCGAAAGGCGTCTCTTTCAACTGGTTTCCGGAGACCCCCGCATCCTGCCGCCTTTCCTGGCAAAAAACTCAGGTCTGGAGTCCGGTTGGATGATCGCCCAGGTCTGCGCCGCGGCCCTGGCCTCCGAAAACAAAATTCTCTCCCACCCCGCCAGCACAGATTCCATCCCCACCTCCGGCAACAAAGAGGATTTTGTCAGCATGGGAATGACGGCGGCCCTAAAGCTCAAACAGATCTTAGACCACACCTCCACCATCCTGTCCACGGAGATTCTGGCCGCCGCCCAGGGGATCCAATTCCACCGCCCCCTAAGGCCCGGAAAAAAGATAGAAAAAGCGCTGAAAAATCTGCAACGATTCATTTCCCTCTCTCCAGGAGATGCCAGCTTAACCGCACCCATCGCCCGAACCGCGCAACTGATCGAAGAGGGAACACTCTCTACATGGCTGTCCAACTGAGCGCACCCCCCACCGGAACCCAAAAGATATGCAAAGGCTGGCAGCAGGAAGCGGCCCTGCGCATGCTCTACAACAACCTCCACCCGGATGTGGCGGAGAAACCGGAGGAGCTCATCGTCTATGGGGGCCGGGGGAAAGCCGCCCGCAACTGGGAATGCTTTCACGCCATCGTCCGAAGCCTCAAAGAGCTGGGTGACGAGGAGACTCTCCTCGTCCAATCCGGCAAACCGGTCGGGGTCTTTAAAACCCACCCCTGGGCCCCGCGCGTTTTGATCGCCAACTCCAACCTGGTGGGACATTGGGCCAACTGGGAAGAGTTCCACCGATTGGAACAACTGGGTCTGATCATGTACGGCCAGATGACCGCCGGAAGCTGGATATACATCGGCACCCAGGGCATCCTCCAAGGCACCTACGAAACCTTTGCCGCGGCGGCTCGGAAGCACTTTGGAGCAGACCTCTCCGGGAAACTGGTCGTCAGCGGCGGCCTGGGCGGAATGGGAGGGGCTCAACCTCTGGCGGCCACCCTAAACGGCGGAGTCTTTCTTGGGGTGGAGGTAGACCCCGCCCGGATCGAAAGGCGGCTTAAGACCGGCTACCTCCAGGCGATGGAGACCTCCCTGGAAAAAGCCCTTCAAAAAGCGATGGAGGCCAAAAGAAAAAAACAGCCCCTCTCGATCGGCCTGGTGGGCAACTGCGCAGAAATCCTCCCGGAGATGCTCCGGCGCGGGACCCCGGTGGACCTTCTCACGGACCAAACCTCCGCTCACGATCCCCTCCATGGCTACATTCCCCAAGGGCTCTCTCTGCCGCAAGCCCTGGATCTGCGCAGAAAAAATCCCCAAGAATACATTCAACTCGCCCTGCAGTCCATCGCCGCACACGTCCGCGCGATGTTGGAGTTTCAAAAACTCGGAGTCCCCGTGTTTGATTACGGAAACAACATCCGGACCATGGCCCACCGGGCGGGCGTGGAGAACGCCTATGACTTCCCGGGCTTTGTCCCTGCCTACATCCGCCCGCTTTTTTGCGAGGGAAAAGGACCCTTCCGCTGGGTCGCCCTCTCCGGAAATCCCGCAGACATCGGGATCACAGACGAGCTGGTTCTAAAAACCTTTTCGGAAAATGAAGCCCTTCGGCGTTGGATCTCCTTCGCCGCAAGCCAGGTGAAATTTCAAGGCCTTCCGGCCCGCATCTGTTGGCTGGGCTATGGAGAAAGAGCGGAGATGGGTCTGCGCATCAACGACCTGGTCCGCAAAGGAAAAATCGCAGCCCCCATCGTCATCGGGCGCGATCACCTGGACTGCGGCTCGGTGGCCTCCCCCTTCCGGGAAACCGAAGCCATGAAGGACGGCTCCGATGCCATCGCGGACTGGCCCATTCTCAATGCCCTCTTGAACACCGCCTCCGGCGCCTCCTGGGTCAGCTTCCACTGCGGGGGAGGAGTGGGCATCGGCTACTCCCTCCACGCCGGCCAAGTGATCGTGGCAGATGGAACCCAAGAGATGGGTCAACGCATCGAACGTGTGCTCACCAACGACCCCGGCTTGGGCATCGCCCGCCATGCCGACGCAGGATATGAAGGAGCCCTGGCCAACGCCAAAAGGCATAGGATCAAGCTCCCTATGCCAGCACGCTGAAAGCCTCTGACTTTCCGGCTGGTACCCAAAGCTCTGCGCAGGGTGCTAAAATAGCACTGGAAGACCATGGCCTCTGAATTCTCCTTTGACGTCGTCTCCAAAGTGGACCTTCAGGCGGTAGAGGACAGCGTCCACATCGCCAACAAGGAAATCTCCACCCGCTTTGACTTTAAAGGCAGCATCTCCAGAATCGAGCTGGATAAAAAGGCAGGAGAGCTGACCCTCTTCGCGGAAGACGAGATGAAGCTGAAAAGCGTGCTGGATATCCTACAGACCAGGCTGGCCAAGAGGGGGGTCCCGCTGAAAAACTTAAGTTTTCAGAAAATAGAGCCTGCGGAGAAATCCACCGTCCGCCAAAAGGTTCTCCTGCAGCAAGGCATCCCCACGGATAAAGCCAAGGAGATCGTCAAAGAGATCAAATCCTCCGGAATCAAAGCCCAGGCCGCCATTCAGGGCGATCAAATCCGGGTCAGTTCCAAATCCAAAGACATCCTCCAGGCCGCGATCACCAGTCTGAAGTCCAAGGACTTCCACCTTGATCTCCAATTTACGAACTATCGCTAGCATCCGCCGGAAACAGAGGTGGATCCGCCTCCGGCGGACGCCGTCTGAGGTGACCCACCTCCGTGACCACGCCTGATTTTGAGACTCTCTTCAGGCTCAGCCTCCTCATCAGCGCAGCCCTGCTGGGCCTGGTGTCGGTGCTGACCCTGGGGCTGCTGGCCTCCAAACTCTTGCGCCAAGTCTGGACGCGCCACCGTCTGCGTCGGAAAGATTTCTATGCTCCCCTTCTTCTCCAAGTCCTGCTCAAGAAATCCGACAGTCTACAGCCGGCTCCCCTACGCAAAAAATTCCGTTTCGCAGATGCGGCCATCGTCGAGCACGACCTCCTGCGGTGGGAGGAGAAGCTCAGCGGAAACGGCCTCAGACGCCTGAAGCAACTCTTTGAGAAGCTCGGTTTCTCCGATGATGAAACCCGCAGGCTCAAAAGCTGGCGGTGGTGGATCCGAGCCCGTGCGGCCCAGAGGTTGGGGCAAATGGAGTGTAAAAAGGCCCAGCCGCATCTCCTGGAGGCCCTCCGGGACCGGGTGCTGGAGGTGCGGTTGATGGCCGCGTGGGCCCTGGGAAAGCTGGGAGACCCTCAAGCCATCGGAGAGATCGTGCCCGCCCTGGCCCATTCCTCCAAACTCGCCGCCCTGCGAGTCACCAACACCATTGCCGCCTTGGGTCCGGCCGGTATCCCCATCCTGGAGGACCTCCTCTCCAACCCCGATCCCGAGGTTCAAATCCTGGCCATCCAGCTTTTGGGCTCGATGAAGGTCACCGAGGCGGTAGAACCCATCCTCCAGCGCCTGGAGTCCCGCAACCTGGAACTCCGCATTGCCGCAGCCCGGGCCCTGGGCGCCATCGCAGAGGAGCAATCCTGCGCCCTCCTGGAAAACTCCCTGGAGGACCCGGAGTGGCCCATGCGGGCGGTGGCCGCCGCCGTCTTAGGACAATTGAAAAGGCAGGAGGCCATCCCCAAACTGAAGGGGACGCTGGGAGATCGTTCATGGTGGGTGCGTCTCAACTCGGGAGAGGCCCTGGCCAAGATGGGGCGAGCCGGCAAAAGAGCGCTGGAGGAATCCCTCCACGCGCCAGACCGCTTCGCCAGAGACATGGCCGCCCAATGGCTGGAGGAGTTCGAGCAGGGGGCCGCCGTGGGAGCGGTCCCATGAGTCTTCCCGGTTGGGGTCTCACATGGATGGTGGGGTTGCAGAAGGCCATTCTCCTCTACTTCCTCGGCATCAACCTCTTGTACCTGTTTCTCTTTCTCCTTTCCCTCTGGGCCATCATCGACTACCTGCGCCATACCAGCTACAGAGACCCCAGGGAGATTCTCCAGTCCAGGCTGACCCCCCCGCTTTCCATCCTCGTTCCGGCCCATAACGAAGCGACCACCATCGTCACCAGCATCCGGGCCCTGTTTCACCTGCGCTACCCCAAATATGAAATCTTGGTCATCAACGACGGCTCGACCGACCAGACCCTCCACAAGCTGATGGAGACCTTTCACCTGCGCAGGACCAAGCGGATCTACCACAAGACCATTCCCACCTGCAATGTGAAAGACATCTACGTAGCCGACCAGCCCATGCCCTGGGTGGACCTGATCGTCATAGATAAGGAAAAGGGCGGCAAGGCAGACGCCTTAAACGCCGGCATCAACGTCTCCCGCTATCCCTTGTTCTGCTCCGTGGACGCCGACTCCATCCTGGAACAGGACTCCCTGCTGAGGGTGGCCATGCCGTTTATGGAGCGCTTCCCCGGCACCTTGGCCGTGGGGGGAATCGTCCGAGTCGCCAACGGGTGTCAGATTTCTGAAGGCGTCGTCCGATCGGTGAAAGTTCCCAAGCGCTGGCTCCCACGCTTCCAGACCGTGGAGTACCTGCGGGCCTTTCTCTCGGGCCGCGTCGCCTGGAGTAAACTCAAAAGTCTACTGATCATCTCCGGCGCCTTTGGGCTCTTCAAGAAGGCCCCGGTGATCGAGGCCAACGGCTACGATCCCCGGACCGTCGGGGAGGATATGGAGCTGGTGGTGCGGCTGCACCGCCGCAACTATCCGAGGGGAACACAGGGCCGCATCGAGTTCATTCCGGATCCCGTCTGCTGGACCGAGGTTCCGGAAAATCTCCGGGCCCTCTGGCGGCAAAGAAACCGCTGGCAGCGGGGGCTGGGCCAAGCCCTCTTCAGGAACCTCCCCATGCTCTTAAACCCCCGATACCGCTTGCTGGGACTTCTGGGGGTGCCCTATTTCTGGATCGTGGAGTTCTTAAGCCCCGTCGTGGAGCTTTTGGGGTATCTGGTCTTTCTGGTGGCCATCCTAGCCCATGTGGTTCAATGGCAAGCCTTCGGGGCCTTCTTCCTCCTGACGGTCCTCATGGGCATGAACCTCTCCCTGCTGGCGGTGCTGCTGGAGGAGATGACCCTACACCGCTATCCAAGGGTGAGGGACCTCCTGCGACTTTTTGCCGTCGCGATCCTGGAAAACCTGGGCTACCGCCAGATCATCCAGCTGGCCCGGATGGATGGGGTGATTGATTTTCTAAGAAAGCAGAATGTCTGGGGATTTATGGAAAGAAAGGGGTTGGAATCTCATGCCTAGCACCCTCTGCAGAGCTCCGGGTACGGCGGCCCGCCAGAGGCGGGACTGCTCCGCCAGCACGCTGGCGACCACGATCTTGATCCTGTTGCTTCTGCTTCTGCCTGGACCTGCCGGCGCGGCGCAAGTCTTCCGGTTCGACGCAGGAGCCGGTTTTGAGGATTACAGCTTCTTCCCCCAACTGGCCAAATCCCAGTGGACTCAGATCTCGGTCCAACCCCAGGATCGCTGGAGCCTCTTCGGCGGGCAAAAGGTGTTGGATCGCTTCGGGTTGACGGATGTCGAGGGAACCTTGGGCGGCACGCTGAGGCTGGCCCCACAGAGCGCGGGGGAGCTGCAGGTGAGCCTGGCGCCGGATGCCAAGGTCCTCCCCACTCACTCCCTACAAATGATGTGGTATCAGGGACTGGGCCATGGGATTACGCTCTCCCCATTTTTCCGCTACTCCCATTACCAGATCAGCGACGTCTACCTATTGACGTTCGGCGGTCACTGGCAGCCTGCACCTCAACTGGAATTCATATTCAGGGCCTACGCAGGTCTGACCCGCTTCCGCTCCGGAGCCTCTTCCCGAGGCACCCCCGGCGTCTTGGCCCAAGCCGGGAGGCGCCTGCTTCCCCAACTTTGGATGCACCTCTCCTATGCCTATCGAAAGGAAAGCTTCCAGGCCGGCGCTCCGGGAAACCTGGAATCCAGCACCTTCCAGGCCCATGCGGGAGGCGCGGGGGTGAGATTTTTCCTGCGGGAGAACATCTCCTTGCAAACCGACTGGCAGTACGAGGGGAGAATTCCCGCGAACCTTCTGCGTTCCTACGACCTACGCCTGCTCTGGAAATTTTAGGGAGCCGTCCGCCATGTCCTCTTCTCTTTTTTTAACCGATATCTCCCAGATGCTGACCCTCTTGGGCCCTCCCGGCCCTCGCCGCGGACGGCACCTGCGGGAGGTGGGACTTGTGACCGACGCCGCCATCCTCATTCAAGCAGGACGCATCGCGGCAGTGGGCAAAAAAAAGGAGCTCATCCGGCAGATTTCCCTCCGCGAGGTTCGGCACCTGTCCCTGGGCGGTCACGTGGTCCTGCCGGGATTTGTGGACAGCCATGCCCACCCCTTGTTCTTGGAACCACGCCTTCAAGATTTTGAGAAACGCCTGGAGGGACAAAGCTACGCGCGGATCGCACGGGAAGGGGGCGGAATCCTGCACACCGTTTCCGCCATCCGTAAGGCCGGCCCCCGGAAACTCACGGACAGCCTCCGGAAGGTCTCGGAGAAATTTCTTTCCTGCGGAACCACGACCCTCGAAGCCAAAAGCGGATACGGCCTAAGCCATGCGGATGAAATCAAAATGCTGCGGGCCTTTTGTGGAGCCAACCGGACGGGACCCCTGGAACTCATCCCCACCTTCCTGGGAGCGCACGCCTTTCCACCGGAAAGAAAGAAAAATCCGGAGCGCTACCTCCGCGACCTTCAGCCCATGATTCGGGAGGTTGCCGAAAAAAAACTCGCGGAGTTCGTGGATGTCTTCTGCGAAAAAGGCTATTTCTCGCTGGAACAAACCCGGAGAATTTTTGAAACGGCCCGAAAAACCGGCCTTCGGCTCAAGATCCATGCCGGACAATTTTCCGAGAGCGGCGCGGTCCGGCTCGCAGTCGAGTATCGGGCGGTCAGCGCCGATCATCTGGATCACCTGTCCGCCTCAGACATCCAGCATCTGGCCCGAAGCTCCACCCTGGCCACCCTGCTCCCAGGCTCCAATTTCTTTCTGGGCTCCTCTCGCTATCCGCCGGCCCGCAGGCTGATCGAGGCCGGGGCGGCGGTGGCCCTGGCCACGGACTTTAACCCCGGAACCAGTCCCACCTGGAACATGCAAAACATCCTTTCCATCGCCTGCACCCAAATGCGCATGAGACCGGAGGAGGTCCTCTCGGCCGCGACCATCAACGGTGCCTACGCTCTCGGCTGTGGCCACCGCCTGGGCTCCCTGGAACCCGGAAAACAAGCGGACCTCATCGCCTTGGAGGTCCGGGATTATCGGGAGATTCCCTACCATTTCGGAGCCAACCACTGCGCCCTAACCATAAAAAAGGGTAGAATAGCGTGGTCCCATGGAGGAAAGTCAATGGGTGGAGTGCGTCCCGAATTTTAGCGAAGGCCGGGATCCGGCCAAGGTAGAGGCCATCGTCTCCGCCATTCGCTCCATCGAGGCCATCCGAATCCTGGACATCGAGAAGGATCCGGATCACCATCGCAGCGTCATCACCTTCCTTGGCCGCCCGGAGAAAGTCCTGGAGGCCGCCTTTCGGGGGGTTCAAAAAGCGGCGGAACTCATTGATCTCAATTCCCACCGGGGAGCCCATCCCCGCATCGGCGCGGCGGATGTCATCCCCTTCATCCCCATTCTGTCCACCCCCATGTCGGAATGCGTCCACTTGGCGCATCGCCTGGGCAAAAGAATCGCCCAGGAACTTAAAATTCCCGTCTATTTCTACGGAGAGGCCGCCCTGCGGCCTGAAAGGCGAGAGCTCCCCGCCATCCGCAAGGGGGAGTTTGAGAAACTCAAAGAAGAAATCAAAACCGACCCCCAGCGCCAACCGGACGACGGTCCCCCGCAGCTTCACCCCACCGCAGGAGCGACAGCGGTCGGAGCCCGGAACCAAATCCTCAACTTCAACGTCAACCTAAAAACATCCGACCTCGAGATCGCCCGCTCCATCGCCAGAAAGATACGCACCTCCGGAGGGGGCCTCCCCCACCTGCGAGCCAAGGAGATCCCCCGGCAAAACCCCTCTTCCGGCACCTCCCCGCAGGTGCAGGTCTCCACGGTTCTCACCTGCCCGGAAGAAACCCCGCTGCATGCCGTCCTGAAGGCGATAGAACGGGAGGCCGCAGAACAGGGAGTGGAGCTGGAGGACTGTGAGATCGTAGGCTTGGTTCCCGTCCAGGCCCTGCTGGATTTCAGCCGATCGGCCTTGAAACTTAAAAACTTCAATCCTCAAACCCAGATTCTGGAAAACCATCTCCCCATAGGCTCCGAGGACATTCCCTGGTGGGAGGCCCTGGATAGACTGACCCAGGAGATCGCAGCCCCCCGCGCCACCCCCGGGGGGGGATCGGTCTCCGCCATCGCCGGGGCCCTGGCCTGCGCCCTGGGTCGGATGGCCCTGGGCCTGGCGGCCTCCGCACCTTCCGCCCCAACTCAGAAAATCGGGAACCCCCTGGAGGAGCTCAAAAACCTGGGACAGCAGCTTCGCGCAAAGGCTCGCGAAGATTCCCAGGCTTTCGAATCGGTGCTGACGGCCTTCAAAATTCCCAAATCCGATGCGGAGCGCCCCGAATCCATCCGTCTGGCCTTGAGGCGTGCCACAGAAATCCCCCTCCAAACCGCCCAGCTCTCCTTGCGGACTCTGGAGGTACTGACCGCCGCGCAACCCCTCATTCCCCAAAGCAGCGTCTCGGACCTGGAGGTCGCCCGGCACCTGGCCAAGGCGGCCGTCTCCGGAGGTCTCGAAAACGTCCAGATCAATATCCAGTCTATGAAGGATGCGGCCTACGCCCAGAAGATGCGTCAAGAGATCGAGCGGCTCGCACAGGGACTCTCCGGATTCCAATAAAACCTGCGCTGAAATTCGCCGAGAGTTTTGGGGGATTGGGGGTAATCCCGGGAGGTGTATTTAGGACTGAGCGGCGCGCCTCAAATACCGCTTCAGAAAGAACTCCAGGACAAGCCCATCGAAATAGGTTAAAACAGGGGGTCCCCCCCTCCTGACTGAATCTTGTCTTGAATTTTCTTTTCGAGTTCTGAAATACCCTCTTGAATTTCTTTGATCCTCCGCCTATGCACCTCCTCGTTCCGCTTTAGAGCGTTCTGTAAAACCTCAAGAGCTTCTGGAGTTCCAAAACTGACGAGCGTCATAATCGCTTCCTGGCGAACATAGTCAACCATCTCCAGTTCCGGATCAATCGCCTTCCCCAGATAAAAAAGGACATACATACTACTAGTGCATTTAATTTTCCTTAACACCTGCGCGGCTACAGCACGAAGATCCGGATCCTCTTCCTCAGAGGCGTCCAATCGTCTGGCCACGGCCCCCACGACCCCCAACCAAACGTTTCCTGCATCGGCCAACACTTCACCTATCGCCTCCACAGCCTCGAAACGAACTCCCAGAGAATCGCTCCCGGAAGCTAGCATGAGGGCCTCAAGAACATCGATATCGTTTTTATATTTTGGGGTAGCCAAACGACGGATGGCCTCAATGTGGATATCCGGGTTCAAACTCTTATCCTTTATCTGCTCGGCAAGCTCTTTGACGTCTAATGGAGGGGCCTGCGCAACCGTCTGCGCGGACAGGAAATTTAAAGTGAGTATTGATGCTAAAAGCGAAGAGAGTATCCAGTTCATTTTTTATCCACCTCCCTGTATAGTTATGTTCCCCACATGTATATTATATTTGAAGGCTTCTTCTTTCGCATGGGGCCGCATCAACTCACGTAAGATGTCCCCGAAAATGGACTCGTCAACTCATCTAAGATGTCCCCCAACGGCGCAATATAGTAGCGCGCTGATAGGAGGGATCG
>JACQJP010000042.1 GCA_016204975.1 Elusimicrobiota bacterium | reverse complement strand
GAGTTACGATCCGACTGGGCTTCGGTCCGGACGGCCCAGGGAAGCAGAAAACTCAGCAACACGCTAAGGTATAGACTTTTCATTCTTTCCTCCCTTGGTAGCACCCACCCATAGACAAACCGATGGGGGCCGGCTGTTTACTCCGCTTCTATGAATGCTTGAACCAACTCTATAATATCGCCCCGTATGCGAGAATTAACGGATTCAGAGGTTGGTTTTTCGATTACATAACCAGGAGAGTCGCGGTATGCTGTGATAAATATTCTTAGAATTGTTCCATCCAACCCGATGTGCAGAGTAAGGCCGGGGTCACCGCGATTTTTAGAATAAACATAGACGGCGATGTCATCGTGGTACGAATTCGGACCGGCACAAGTCTGCAGGATTCCTTTTTCGATACACTGGTCCCATCTGGCTTCATGCCGAGTTCCTCTGTATCCTGTTTCGAGAATATAGGAGATATCTGCATGGCTGTGCAGCGCCTTGCCTCTTTTCAGAAATTCTTGGAAGAACTTCTGCGTTACATCCAGAGGGAGGCGAAGCCTTTCCGGGGAAGACGCTGATTCTCCTTCAGGGTGGGACGGTTGAGCAGCCTGGGCAAAGGTCCTGACGCCGGTTTGGGTCAGATACCGCTCAAGCGACTGGGCCTGTCCTTGGGGGGTCGCCACTGCAAGTAAGCAGCTCACTGCAAACAATTTGACTGGGTCCATTTTTTTGTCCGCCTCCTTTTGAATAGACACTTCCGGCACCTTCTAAATGGTAGAAAATAACTTTCTGATGGAGATGGGTCTTTGGTCCTAGGGAAGGAAGGTCTTTGGGCCTATAGATTTTTAGGACCTTTGCTGAGAGCAAACTTATAGGATGGACTTTTGCAAAATGGAATTGGGGTCCTGTATTTTCTCCAGGCAATCCCTGGCCACCCCCCCTATATATTTGCAAAAGTCCAGCTAAAGTTTGTGGATTTGGGCTTCGGGGAAATAGTGCCGGAGGATTTCCCTATAGGATTTTTTGTGTTGGGAGGCCAGAGCTTGGGCTCCTGCCTGGCAAAGCCCTTTTCCGTTTCCGGTTCCGGCTCCCCAAAGGAGGGCCGCAAAAGGTTTTTTCCCTTTATAGAGGAGGACCCAGGTGAAGAGTCTGGACCTGGGACCCGGGGCGGAAAGGGCGGAGGGTGGGGAGACCAGGCGCCCGGTGACCGTGCGGGAACTGGAGTGGATTTCTTCAAAGAAACTTCTGTCCTCCACCCACCGGGTCCAGCGGAAGGAGGGGTTGGGGACATTACAATAGAGTGCGGAGGGGGAGCGGCGAACCCAAGCCTCCAATTCCCAGGGGGTTTGGGGAAGCCTCTGGGGGGAGGCGGAGTCGCTGCGCGGGGCGCCCTTTTGCCGCGGCGCCAGGATTCCGCCGCAGTTGGGGTGGTAGGAGGGGATGAAGATTTTATTTTGGTGGATAAGGATTTGATCTTGGGTGTCCAAGAGGGCCTGATAGGTGGAGGTCCTCTCCACGTGGACTCCGGGATAGGGGAGGCAGTGGGAGGAGTCGCAGAGGTGAAAGTCAAAGTGGGGTTTGCGGTCCCGCCTCTTAAGGGCTTGGGTCCGCAGGATTACCGCCAGGGCCTTGAGATACTCGGGTGGCGAGTCTTGCTCGGCCTGGCGGGAGAGGACACTGTAGAGGTAAAGCTCCATGGGGAGGGCGTTGAGGAGTTGGACCCCCTCTTTTTTAGGGGTCAAAATGAAGTGTCCGCGCAACTCCCTGTCTCCGAAATCCACGGAGGGATCCTCCGCCGGAGCTGCGTTTTTGATGAGGCAGCTGGCCTGGGGATCCTCCACTACGATTTTCAGGTGCTGCCGGGTGGAAAAGTCCGCAGTTCCCTTGCGAGAGATGAGGTCCAAGACGCCGGTGGCGGGATGGAAACGGAAGCTCCAGGTGTCGTTGGCTCGTCCTATGACCACGTTGCCGAATTGCGGGTCGTAAACCTTGAAGTTGTCGCTGCAGAGGAAATCCCAGGAGGTGAGAAGGTGGGGCTCGCCTTGGTGGGAGGAGTAAAGGGCGACCCACAGCCAATCCTGCGGGGCTTTCCAGGAGGAAGGGGGGGCGGAAAAAGATCGCCGGTTCCAATAGGTGTGGGGCCAGGCGGTGCGCCGCACCGAGGAAAGATCTTGGGGTTTCTTGCGGGTGTATTTCCCCAGGCGCCTCAGTTTCTCCCGGAGCTTGCGGTCTTGTGGATCGAGCTGCAACGCCTGTTCCAGGGCCTTCCAGGCGGCATCCGTCTGGCCGATTTTCTCGTAGGTTTGGGCCAGGCTCCGGAGGGATTCTCCCAGGAAGGGGTCCTGGGCGAAAGCCTTCTGAAAAAAGGCGGAGGCGGGAAAAAGCTTTTTCCTTTCTGTAAGCACCTTCCCCAATAGATGGGCGGCGGTGGGGAAGGAGGGGTGGTTCTGGGTGATCAGGTGGAGTTCCTGTTCGGCCTCTTGCGGTTGGCGGTCCAGCCAGAAGGTGAGCCCCAGGCCCAGGTGGGCCTCCCAGTATTCGGGCTGGTGGGGGGAGGTGAGCTGCAGTGCCCTCTCAAAGGTTTCCTGGGACTTTTTTCTATCCTCCACGGCTAGGTAGCTCCAGCCCAATTGGTTGAGGAGGAGGATGTCCTGGGGATCCAGCAGGGAGGCCTTGTACCATAGGGGGAGGGCCGCTTCGGGATCCTGGAGGTTGCGCAGGGTCAGGGCCGCGTGGCGGCTGGCCTCCCGGTGATCCGGTTCTCTTAACAGGACGTATTGATAGCCGGAGAGGGCCGCCTGAAGGTTTCCTTTCCAGTAATCTCGATGGGCGGCTTGAAGGGTCTCCTCGATTTCTTCGGTGAGGCCGGGGCCGGAAACCAGCAAAAGAAGGGAAAGAAAAAAGATTCCTCTATACAATGTGTTTGGGTTTCTGTTCCCGCCGGATCCAGGGGGCCAGTTTTTTGCGCTCCACCTCGTATCCCTTGCGGCCCATGAGGGCGTAGGTCCAGGTTTTGGAGAGCTCCACTCCCGGCTGGTCGTAGGGGTCAATCTGAAAGAGTGGACCCAGATAGGCGGTGGCCAGTTCCAGCAGCATGAAGAGTTCCCCCAGCGAGCGGGGGGAGAGTTCCGGAATGCGCAGGGTGAGGTTGGGGCGCTCCGACTGGGTCAGGGCGATGCGGGTGGCCATCTCTTCGGATTTAAAGAGCTTCGCCAAGGGATGGTTGCCCAAGTAGTGCCCCGGCATCTTGGGGATTTTTGGGGAGGAGGGAAGCCTTTGGAGGGAAAGAAACCAGAAGAGCTTGTCGTTGGGGCCTTCCCGGTGCAGTTGGAGCTGGGAGTGCTGGTCGGTAACCCCCAGACAGCGCGTGGGAGTGGGGCCCACGCAGTCCTCGGCATTGCGGGTTTTTTTCCCAAGGCTTTCCGCCAAAAGCTGCAGGGCCCACTCGGTAAGGTCCCACAGGGATTGGGAGTAGGTCCATAGGACATGGATGGTTTTTTTCTTCCAGTAGAATAGATAGACCAGCGTGGCCAGGAGGGCGGCGGGGTTTTTGAGGAGGTTCGGGGTGCTGCATCGGGCCCGCATGGCCTTGGCTCCGGAAAACAGGGGCGCCAGGGGGCAGCCCAGCACCGCGGAGCTGACGGTGCCCACCGGAGTCAGGACGGAGAAGCGCCCGCCGATGTTTTTCCAGATAGGGAAGAATCGGATCTTCTCGGTTTGGGCGAACTCCCACAGGGTGCCGCCTTCGGGATCCGTGGAAAGGATGAAGTGATCCCGCCAGTTTTTGGTCTGCCTTTTGACGCAGTCCAGAAAGAGGAAGAAGTTGGCCAGCGTTTCGGCGGTGGTTCCGCTTTTGGAGACGGCGTGAAAAAGGGTTTTTTGGCCCCAGAGATGCCGCAGGAGGGCCTGGGTCTGAACCGGATCGATGTTGTCCAAAACGAAAAAGCGGGGGCGCCCTCTTCTTTGGGCGGGGCTCAAGTGATTCCAATAGGGAGGGCACAGGGCGTTGAAGATGGCTTTGGCTCCCAGGGAGCTTCCCCCGATGCCGATGAGGACGAAGTTCTCAAATCTCTTTCCCAGGCGCGAAACCTGCCGATACATCTTTCTGGCGTCCTCCTCCAGAAGCTCCAGCTCCAGGAAGCCGATTTTTCCGCGCCGCGTATCTTGCCGGATCAGGCGGTGGGCTCGGCGCAGGGCGGGCTGGATTTGGGTGAGTTCTTCTTGCCGCAGGCCGTGGCCGGGGCCGAGGGAGTCTTGAAGGCAGTTTCCGTAATCAATCTGAACCGGCATGAGGTTTTTCGGGGACTGGAATGAGGATCACTTGATCGGGATAGATGCGATCGAAATCCGGGATCTCTTTCTGGTTGGCCTTCCAGATCCGGTACCAGGCCGAGCCTTTTCCTCTTTCTCGGACCGCGATGTCCCAGAGGGTGTCGCCTTGGCGGACCTGGATCCGGTTGGGGCCCGGGGGCACAGGCTTTGGGGTGGGGCTGGGGATGGGCTGGGCCTCCGGGAGCTCTCGGAGCTCCTCTTGTTGGACCTGTCTGATTTTTTCGGCTTCCTCTTTCAAGCGCAGGAGTTCGGCTTGCCGGGCCATGTCCCTTCTTTGGCGTTGCAGTTGATGGTTCCGGTAGGCTTGGTAACCGAAGTATCCGCTGGCGCAGCCGAACAGAATCAATAAAACCAGATGTAAGCGAGTCATTGGCTATGAGTCTATCTGCGCCTTTTGCAATCTTCCCGAATAATCGATGTACACCGCCTTCCATTCGGAGAAAATGTCCAGGGCGGCGGTTCCGGCTTCCCGGTGGCCGTTTCCGGTGTGTTTGACCCCGCCGAAGGGCAGGTGCACCTCGGCGCCGATGGTGGGGGCATTGACGTAGGTGATTCCCGTCTCGATCTCCTGGATGGCGCGCAGAACGCGGCGAACATCCCGGGTGTAGATAGAGCCGGAGAGGCCGTATTCGGTGTGGTTGAGGGTCTCCAGGGCCTCCTCAAAGGATCGGACGGGGATCAGGCAGACGACCGGGCCGAAAATCTCTTCCTGGGCGATCCGCATCTGGGGACGAGCTTCGCCGAAGAGGGTGGGTGCATAGAAAAAACCGTCGGCACAGGCGCCCTCTGTATATCTTTTTCCGCCGCAGAGGAGCCGGGCCCCGTCCTGATTTTTTCCGATTTCCACGTAGGCCTGGACCTGGTGCAACTGAGCCTCGTTGACCAGGGGTCCCATTTCGGTAGACTCCTGGAGCCCGTTTCCGATCCGGATTTTTTGCGCACGTTCCACCAGCCTCTCGGTAAAGTGTTGGTAAACCTCCCGGTGGACGATCACCCGGCTGGTGGCGGTGCAGCGTTGGCCGGTTGTTCCAAAGGCTCCCCACAGGGCTCCCTCCAGGGCCAGATCGAGATCCGCGTCCTCCATCACGATCTGGGCATTTTTCCCCCCCATCTCCAGGCTGCACTTTTTAAAATGCTGGGCCGCGCCGGCGCCGATGGAGGCCCCCACCTGGGAGGAGCCGGTGAAGGAGACCAGGCGCACCTGCGGATGTTGGGTGAGGGCCGCGCCGACGGTAGAGCCTCTTCCTAAGACCAGGTTGACGGCACCCTCCGGCACGCCGGCTTCCTGAAGGATGCGGACAAATTGGATGGCGGATTCCGGCGCGTCGGAGGAGGGCTTTAGGATCACCGTGTTTCCGCACAGCAGCGCCGGAAAGATCTTCCAAGAGGGAATGGCGATTGGAAAGTTCCAGGGGGTGATCAGGGCGCAGACGCCGATGGGGGAGCGGATCGAAAGGCAAAACTTCTCGGAGAGCTCGGAGGGCGTTGTTTGGCCGAATAGCCGCCGTCCCTCCCCGGCGTAGTAGAAGGCGGTGTCGATCGCTTCTTGGACGTCCCCCCGCGCCTCTTTCAGGACCTTCCCCATCTCCCGGGTTTCCGTTCTGGCCAGGGCCTCTTTGCGGTCCTTCAAAAGCTCCATCGCTTTCAGGAGAATTTCCCCCCGCTTGGGAGCCGGAACCTTCCGCCAGGAAAGATAAGCCTTCTGCGCGGCTTCCACGGCGACGTCCACCTCGGAGGGTGTCGCTTCCACGTAGGTGCCTAGGACCTGACCGGTGGCGGGGTCAATGTTTGGAAAGCGATGGGTAGAGGGGGAACGAAGGGCCTGGCTCATGGGGCCTGTCTTTGGGAAGGAGGCCGGGCCCCAAAGGCGTGTTGAGCCGGCACTC